>NZ_JBNGCO010000014.1:0-63974 GCF_049974805.1 Baaleninema sp. | reverse complement strand
TTTTTCGCGATCCCCTCCTCAACCCCTCGATCGACCTCTGGAGGCTTTTCGATCGCTCTCCATCTATCGGACTCGATTTCGGGTCAAACTCGACGGGGATCTCCCAGGGGGATCGATCGAGCTATGGTGAAAAATGCCAACTGATATATAGGTGACTCGTGAGCAGAACGGTAGCTCTTCCTCCCTGGGTTTCGATCGACCCCTTATTAAAAGACTGGCTCAAGGAAGATATCGGACGGGGGGACGCCACCGCCCAAACCCTCCTTAACGGAACCAACGCTCGGGGAACGGCAATTTGGACGGCGAAAGCGGAGGGGATGGTGGCGGGACTCCCTCTAGCGAGACGAATTTTTGAACTGTTGGGGTGCGGTGCGGGAAGCAGTCAACTGGTGGATGACGGAACTGCTTGTACGCCGCAAATGGCGATCGCTCGCTTTGAGGGTCCCCTGGAGGCTCTCTTAATGGGAGAACGAACGGCGTTGAATTTAGTCATGCGGCTCAGCGGTATCGCCAGTACCACGCGGCAATATGTGGAGAGGATTGCTGATTTACCCGCGCAACTGACGGATACGCGCAAGACAACGCCGGGTTTGAGAATCTTTGAGAAATACGCCTCTCGTATCGGAGGGGCGACGAACCATCGTATGGGATTAGATGATGCGGTGATGGTCAAAGACAATCACATCGCCGCTGCTGGAGGTATCGAAGCGGCGATCGCACGCATTCGGCCGCAAATTCCCTATCCGATGACGATCGAGGTGGAAACGGAAACCCTCGACCAGGTTCGAGAAGCTCTGGAGGGAGGGGCGGACATTATCATGCTCGATAATATGAGCCGGGAACAGATGTGCGAGGCGGTGGCCTTGATTCGAGGGTTCGATCGCCCGGTGAAAATTGAAGCGTCGGGGAACATCACTCTCGAGAGGTTGCGTAGTGTTGCTGAAACGGGAGTCGATTACATTTCAACGAGCGCCCCGATTACGAGGTCTCATTGGCTCGATATCAGTATGAAATTGAGTTTGGCTTGAGGTATCAGAGAGATTTCCCGGTGGGGGCGGTGCGTGACGGGGGAACGGTTTTCTTCATTGGCGGTGTACCTTGTCGGTGCGTGACGATTTGTTAGTCTGGCGATTTACACCGGATTGTTCAAGTCACGCACCCTTGTTGGTTGGCGGTGTACCTTGTCGGTGCGTGACGATTTGTTAGTCTGGCGATTTACACCGGATTGTTCAAGTCACGCACCCTACGGGGGTCTTTATTTTGAATTGACATCCTCACCGCCCTGGAAGGGCGGTGATTCCCAAACCTCGCGATTTGGGTTCCTGCTTCCTTCTCTCTCGAGTTTTTCGCAGTGGCTCTCCGGATCGATATCCTTCAAGTCTTACACTCGCTTCACAGGCTGTAACGGTGTGTCCCACCGCCAAAATTCCCATTCAATTGGAGTTTTAGGCAAACTTACTAACTTGGGTTTCGTTAGCCAGTTTAACCATTCACGTCCATTGTACTGTAAAGCCGCCCTAGAAGGGCGGGGTTTCAAACCCAAAATTTTCGATGAAATGGACCCAAAAGGAGCCGTCGGGGATGCAAACGCGGCGGATGAGGTCGTAAGTGTAGGTGAGATAGGCTCCGCTTAAATCGGTGCGGTATCCCCACTCGAACCATTCGCCGTAGGGGTCGTGGACGATAAAGCCGCGCTCGTTGTAGCCGACTAAGACGATGATGTGGCCGAAGGAGGTGAAGTAACCGTGAATGACTAAGGGATTCCCTTGGGCGAGCCAGTCTTTGGCGTCTTCGATGGTGGCGTCGGTGCGGAACTGGTCGCGACAACCGTAGTCGCGGACGATTTTGGCCAGGTCGTAGGGACTGTGGCGGCTTAAGCCTTGTTGAAGAGCGTATTCGTAAAGTTCGTCTTCTAGTTGACCGACGTAAGTACGTCTGGAAGCCCCGAGATATTCTAAGCACATGGCTAGGGAGGTGACGTTACAAGACCCGGTGGGGTTATACCAGTTGTCGAGTTGGGACTTGTAGGGAACGTCTAGGCGAACGGTTTCGGGTTTGGCTTTGGGTATTTCGCGGTCTTCGTCTTCCCAGATTTGTACGTGTTCTTTGAAGGTGTACCACTGTTTGGAATCTTCGATTTTGCCGTTGTCGTGCAGTTTGGGAAAGGCTTTGTTCCGTAAGGTGATGCGGATGTGGTTGCGGACGGGTTCGTAATCGAGTAACTCGAATTCGGTATCGGCGGGAATCGATTGTTTTTCGGTGTCGGGGAGGTCGGAGGACTGGAGGGGTCTGGCTTTGAGTACGGTGTTTTTGAGGATTTTGAGTTTGGGTGGGGGTTTGGGGAGGTCTTCTCGTTTGGTTTGGATGATGAGTTTGGCGGTGCGAGCTCCGAGGTAGCCGTTTTCTCCGGCTTGCATGAGGGTTTGGAATCGGTGAAAGGCGGCGGTGGTGACGGGACCGAACTTGCCGTCTGCTGGGGGGGCGAGGATGCCGATGTCGATCAGGCGTACTTGGATTTGACGGGTTAGATCTTCGTCGGCGGCAATGTCGTTGATGTCGTACTTGCGATCGCTCTCGAGAAAGTCTTGTAATCTCATCGATGCCACGTCCTATAGGTCGATTCTATGTTGAGATAGCTCGATAGTAGCGCGATCGATTGCGAAATCGAGGGGTTGGGAAGGAGGACGGTCGATCGAGCGCGATCGCGCTTCAGTCGAAGGCTGTCGCTGGTTTCTCAATTCTAGAGATGGCTTGGCAAGTCCGGAGCAAATCTTTTATAATTGTTAGGAACGATCGCCGATCGTTCTCAGGAATCACCATTACGGGATGTAGCGCAGCTTGGTAGCGCGCCTGCTTTGGGAGCAGGATGCCGCAGGTTCAAATCCTGTCATCCCGACTTTCTCCAACGCCGCTCTCAGGCCACGGTGCTTGAGCGTGCAGAAAAAAACTCCCGAGGTACAAACCTGGGAGTTGGGGAAATTTTTTTGAACTCTCTCGTTTAAAGGTTTGATCGAACCCTCTGTTCAGTCTTTGACAGGATTCGATCGAGACGTGCAGTTAAGTCTAACGGATACCGATCGCGCCCAAACCCGGGAGTCGATCGAGCGCCAGCGGTGCGGCGAGAACGAGTGCTTTGACGGGCCAGGGTGCGAAAATCAGGCTCAGAATCAAGCACAGTCCGGCGACACCCGCCATGGCAACTTTAACGATTTCTTCAGTCGTGTTGAGGCTGAGGACAATCGAAACACCAGCTACGGCTAAAGTAGCCAAGCAGGAAACTAGCATCAGCGATACCTCAAATGTGATTCGTCAGTGTTGTTAATCACTCAAGATGCGTTGCGTTCCTTCGGTGCGTAAGCCCTACTTCCGTCCCTTCACCAATGAAAATCTCGACTGAGAAGGGATGAACGATTGAGATTGAGCTATCTTTACATTAAGGTGAGTAACTGTCAACCCCAAGACTTCATGAATTTTTGATTTGGGCTTCGGGGGTGACGAACATGGCATCGCCAAAGGAAAAGAAGCGATAGTTCTGTTCGACGGCTTCTCGATAGAGCGTCAAAAGTCGTTCCCGCCCCACTAAAGAGGACACCAACATCATCAAGCTGGATTTGGGTAAGTGAAAGTTGGTAATCAAGCCATCGACGACGCGCCAACGATAGCCGGGATAAATAAAAAGATCGGTTTTTCCGCAAAACGGCTCGATGTCTGAGGTTTGACTGTTAGCCGCCGCCGATTCGATCGATCGCACGGCGGTGGTTCCCACGGCGATAATCCGCCCGCCATTGGCGTGGGTGTCGCGAATCGCCTCGACGGTTTCGTGGGGAACTTTCGCCCATTCTTCGTGCATGGCGTGTTTCGTAATATCAGAAACTTCCACGGGGCGAAAGGTGCCGACTCCGACGTGCAGGGTAACGAAAGCGCGACGAATTCCCTTCTCGTCTAGGCGATCGAACAAATTCTCGGTAAAGTGTAACCCGGCTGTTGGGGCGGCGGCAGAACCCGCTTGACGGGCGTAAACGGTTTGATATTGGTTCGGCGACGCCTGGGATTGCGTGACGTAAGGGGGAAACGGAACTTCGCCGTACTCTTCCAGCATCTCTAAGAACATTTTGTCTTCGGGAAACTGAAATTCCAACAGGCGACCGCCGGTTTTATCGTCTACGGAAACGACGCGGGCGCTAAATTCGCTCTCTGAAAGCTTTTCTGAAGAGTTTGAGGGCGGTGAAAACAGAATCGACGCGCCGGGTTTGAGGCGTTTTCCCGGTTTTACCAAGGCGAACCAACGATTTTGACTGACTTCTTCTAACAACAGCACTTCGACTTTGGCACCGCTGGGTTTTTCGCCGTAAAGACGGGCTGGAAGTACGCGGGTGTCGTTGAGAACGAGTAAATCGTTCGGTTGTAACAACTCCGGTAAATCCCGAAACCGACGATGTTGGTGTTCGGTGGGAGATGTTACGACGAGAAATCGGGCGCTATCCCTCGGTTCTACGGGATTTTGAGCGATTCGGCCTTCGGGTAATTCGTAATCGTAAGCCTCGAGAGACAAATCGGGATTCGATTGGGGCTGAAATTCGGACATAGATATAAACGATCGCGCAACTTCACTATGAAAACAAAACTGTGAAAACAAAAGGGCGAAAACCCAGAACGAAACCTAGGGTGGGACGCCTCGAACGCGGGAATTGTCGTAACTTTGGGGAACTCTCCCCATGAAACGAGCGGGATTTCCCCCTACAGCTTTGAGGCAGGCTCGGCGACGATTGTAGTAGACACCCAATTCACGGCACGGAACATGGATTATCTTTACTATCTCGCAAATGCCAGTTTAACGTTGAGGGTGGTCGAACACTTACAACGCAACCATTTCCCGGTTCAGTTCGTTACGGTCATTCACCAAATCGACGGCTGGGTGGTTCGCGTCAAAATGCAGTTTCCCCTCGACGCACAACAAGACGGTGATTTTCAAGCTTACTTGAAAGAACTCGGTATTCCTTATCCCTCTAATATTCGCGTACAAATGGCGATGTGGAGTTTGGAAACGGGACAAACGCCGGTAGACGTGATGAGACGCTATCAAGTGGCGATCGTCTGTCATGGAAATCCGGATACGGAAGAAATTGAGGCGTTTCGCCATCAGTTCGTCCGAGGACTCGGCTACTGTCCGGAAACCTTGGCGTAGTCGTTGGGATACTCTACACTGGCGTACTCTGACAACAGTGGATTAAATGTCGATGGTTCGGTTTAATCGGCGTCGAATACGTCTGTAAGATATTGGTGTAACGTCAGTCTGGCGTTGGCAAGGTACAAGGGTTTTTTCAGCAGGATTTCACTAACGTCAACCCAGGAGGAGATAGTCTGAGTCGGAGGAGTTTTGAGGCGATCGCACTTCACTAACGCCACATCAAACCGACAAGGTACGTTGCTAAATTGAGGATAGACGGCGAGAAACTGTTCGGCGGTACGCCAGAGTTTCTTGCGTTTTTGCGAGGTGATTGACAGTAAGCCGTTGGCGTCCCAATTTCCACGACGGCGAGTTTTGACTTCGACAAAGATGAGTTGGGAGGTTTTCGCGGTAGGGGGGGTGGCTGGAAATTTGGCGATGATGTCGATTTCGCCCCAGCGACTCCGCCAACGACGGTGTAAAATCTGCCAGCCTTGCTGTTTTAACCAGCGAACGACGAGTTCTTCTCCAAGCTCGCCGGTTTTATGCGGATCGTTACTGGTAGGATCGCAACTAGAATCCATGATTTATCGGGTTCGCGAGGTTCTCGGTTTAATTTCAGATGGGCTGAGAACTGATGTCAAGTCGCGTTTCGAGGATAGAGGTTACTCGTGAAATACGGTACGGTTGCAAGCCCCAGAGAAGGGAAATACGCTGTTGGCCTGGGGCGTCGGAATTGGAAAGTTGGTTTGTGGGTCGATCGGCTGTTGAGATGCTGCGCGATCGCCTTTTGTATTGGTATTCTCTGTTTGGCGGATGTGGCGTTGTACGCGAGTCCGGCGCAGGCGGCGAGTTACGAGAAGGAAACGCTGTTCGGGGAGGATTTTTCGGGTCAGGATTTAACGGATGCGAATTTCACCCTGGCGACGATTCGCAGTAGCGATTTCCGCAACGCCAATTTGGTGGGATCTCAGTTGTTCCGCACGAAGTTTAAGGAAGTGACGTTGGACGGGGCGGATTTGCGCTTTGCGACGATCGACTCGGCGGTGTTTATTCAATCGAGTTTGAAGAACGCGCTTCTGGAAGGGGCTTTCGCTTATAACGCCCAGTTTAAGAATACGGAGATTGACGGGGCTGATTTTACGGATGTGTTTCTGCGAGAGGACACGCAAGCGGAACTCTGCGCGATCGCGTCGGGAACGAATCCGGTTACGGGGCGCAATACGCGAGATACGTTGATGTGTGATTATCTTTAGTTGTGATATGTGGGGTTCGTCCCGCAGGACTGAATCTGGAAAAAACCCGGTTCCTCGAGGGAACTGGGTTTTTTGTGGGAGTTTAGTGGGAGTTGGGACGCGATCGCGCACGATCGAACTCATCCGGAACGCGATCGCGCGCGATCTTCGCCACCCGCGATCGCGTTCTAGAAGAGGGCGAAGGGTTCGGCGACCGAGTCGGCGATCGCTGACGCCATCGGGTTCGAGACTCGGGGAGGAAAAAACTGGCTTCGCGATCGCGCACTGATAAATATAGTGTTATTGTTTCCGATCGCGCACGTTCTCAGATCGCATGGTCTCGTCAGATAAGTTTTGAGAGGATGGATTCGCGATCGTGCTGGGATCTGTTGGATCTGTTTGAGAAAGACTGCTGGGGGTTCGATCGCTCTGGCCCTGACTCGATCGCAAGAGCCTGTTTTGGGCGATCGACCTCTCAGCCCTCTCAGCCCTCTCCGCCCTCTCAGAACGACGTTTCCCAATTCTCCTCGGAGGTTTTCCCGAAAATCTCGAAATTCGAGATAATCTTCGTCCCATTTTGCCGTCAAAAATAATGAATTCGACTATTTATTTATAATATTTTTGTGTTTTAAAACTATCTAAATCTAACACTTACATATGATATTTACTATTTTCTAAAAAAATCTAAAAAAATATTGTAATTAATTGATTGTTTTAAAATATGCTAATATTGATAGTATTAGAATATCAAGATTCTTGCCAAAAATCCTAAGTATTCCTACAATTGAGATTTGACGCACCAATCAACTTTTCTGAAAGCCTTAATACAAGCAAGTTTAATCGATTTGCTAAACTTTACATATCAAGATTTTAAATACATATTTTGTAAGATTTAGGATGATATAGCAATCCTAAGTTAATTGTGGAACTTAACCTATGGAAATTAACAGATTTTAAACTCAAAATCGAACAAAGGTAGGAGTGTTTCCAGATCTCCAGCATCTTCAAAATACCGGGAATCTTGCCATGAATTATTTAGTAGTCCATAAAATAAAAATACAAAAAAATAAATCAAAATAGAAAAGATTAGAAAATAATAAGTAATAAATTTAATTAAAAATTATTTAATCGCCAAACTATCTTCATTTTAAATAGTTTTTTATCTTTAAAATATATTTTTGACTAAAGCTTTAAACCCCGAGTGAATAGTCGATCGAATCAAAATTTTACTGCATTGCCATGTGTTAATACAGTAAAAGGCCAATCGATCAATATTCTCACCCCGAGCATCCAAGCCACAGCATTTCTACCTATTTGTGACAAAACTTATCACACTTGCGGTTTTTAATTGTTCCCAGAGACGGGATGTCTTAGAATAATTTGACCCCAAGCTCGACGCAGACCCCCATACCCCAAACCCAACCCACGATCGAGGAACGGTTCATGTCAGAAGCCAATCAATACCATTTCGAGACTTTACAAATTCATGCCGGACAAAGCCCTGCCCCGGGAACGAACGCGCGGGCGGTCCCCATTTACCAAACCACCTCTTACACCTTTAACGACGCGGATCACGGCGCGAACTTGTTCGCGCTCAAAGAATTCGGGAACATCTACACCCGAATCATGAACCCGACCACCGACGTATTCGAGCAGCGCATTGCCGCCCTCGAAGGTGGGGTGATGGCACTAGCGACCGCCAGCGGTCAAGCCGCGCAATTTATTGCCATCAATAACATCTGTCAAGCTGGAGACAATATCGTTTCCACCAGTACCCTTTACGGCGGAACCTACAACCAGTTCAAAGTAACGTTTCCCCGGATGGGAATCGACGTGAAATTTGTCGGTGGAGACGACCCGGAAGAATTTCGCAAGGCGATCGACGAGAACACTAAAGCGATTTACGTCGAAAGTCTGAGCAATCCGAAATTTAATATCCCCGATTTTCACGCTTTAGCGCATATCGCTCACGAAAACGGCATTCCCCTGATTGTCGATAACACCTTTGGTTGTGCGGGATATCTCTGCCGTCCCATCGAACAGGGTGCTGATATTGTCGTGCAATCGGCGACGAAATGGATTGGCGGTCACGGAACCTCGATCGGGGGAGTGATTGTCGATTCCGGTAAATTCGACTGGGGGAACGGCAAATTTCCCGTGTTCACGGAGCCTTCTCCGGGCTATCACGGTTTGAACTTCTACGAAACCTTCGGCCCGAACGGCCCGTTTGGCAACATCGCCTTTATTATTCGGGCGCGAGTCGAAGGGCTGCGGGATTTAGGGCCTTGTTTGAGTCCGTTCAATGCGTTCTTGCTGCTGCAAGGTTTAGAAACGCTGTCGCTGCGGGTCGATCGCCACACGCAAAACGCTCTAGCCTTGGCGCAGTGGTTAAACGAACACCCTCAAGTTGAATGGGTAAGCTATCCGGGTTTGAGCGATCACCCGTACCACGAGCGGGCGAAGAAATATCTCAAACACGGGTTTGGTTGCGTGTTGAGTTTCGGCATTAAAGGCGGAATGGAAGCCGGCCGGACGTTCATCAATAACGTTAAGCTGGCGTCTCACCTGGCGAACGTGGGCGATGCGAAAACGTTGGTGATTCACCCGACTTCGACGACGCACCAACAACTGTCTGAAGAAGAACAGAAGGCGGCAGGAATCACGCCGGAAATGGTGCGGGTGTCGGTCGGCTTAGAACACATCGACGACATCAAAGCCGACTTCGAGCAAGCGTTCGCCGAGGTTAAGTAAACCTAACGTCAGTTGGAGCGGCAGTTCGGAGGGCGATCGCGTCCGTTCCCTCTCGTTTTTCCCCAAGTCCACCGACGCCAACGGTGAATTGGTGTGGAGACGAGGGGGGTTCTGCCGTTTTCGTGCGAGAGCGTTCGGTCTAACATCGTTGCTGTTGTTGTTTTCGTTATGGGTGTTCGAGGCGAGTGTATCGAGGCGGGTGTATCGAGCGCCCCTATCGTCGCAAGCCGTCGATCGATTAGAATTTTCAGCAATTCCCCATCGCCAATTCTCGATGAAATACTCGCATTCGATCTCTCCAGATACACAATTTCACCAACTGACAGAACCCTTCGCGCTCGAGTCAGGGAAGCTGTTGTTGGGTGTGAAGGTGGCGTATCGAACCTGGGGTAAGCTCAATGCAAGGGGCGACAACGCCATTCACATCTGCCACGCTTTAACGGGAAGCGCCGATGCGGATGAATGGTGGGGGCCGCTCTTCGGTCTGGGAAAGGCGTTCGATCCCGAGCGCGATTTTATTGTCTGTAGCAATGTTTTAGGGAGTTGTTACGGAACGACCGGGCCGATTTCGACAAACCCAGAAACGGGAAAACCTTACGGGCCGGAATTTCCCGCGATTACCGTCCGCGACATGGTGCGTCTGCAAGCGAGATTGATGAAAGAGTTGGGCGTGCAGAAATTACGCATGGCTGTTGGCGGTTCTCTGGGCGGGATGCAGGTGTTGGAGTGGGGGAAACTGTATCCGGATTTTGTCGAATCGATTGTCTCGGTGGCAGCTTCAGGGCGACATTCGGCTTGGTGTATTGGTATTAGCGAGGCGCAGCGACAGGCGATTCAGTCAGATCCTAACTGGTGTGGAGGCTGGTACGCGGAAGATGCACCGCCGAGACAGGGATTGGCGGCGGCGCGGATGATGGCGATGATTTCCTATCGGGCTTACGGGAGTTTTGAGAAGCGGTTCGGACGTCAGGTTCAGGACAACGGAGATTATGCTGTTTGTAGTTATTTGAAGTATCAGGGGAAAAAGTTGGTCGATCGCTTTGATGCGAATACTTATCTGACGTTGATCGATGCGATGGATCGGCACGATGTTTCTGAGGGTCGCTGGGATTATTATGAGGTTTTGGGATCGATCGCTCAGCCGACGTTAGTGGTGACGATCGATTCCGATCTGTTGTATCCTCCGGTCGAACAACAGGAGTTGGCGCAGTTTATGCCCAATGCCAAACTCGAATGGTTGTATTCTCCCCACGGTCACGACGCCTTTTTAATTGATATGGAAGCCCTCAACGGGCTGATCGTTAAGTTCGTGACCACTGCGTTCGGTTGATTTCCTGGCAGCGGCAGGAAAAGGGCGAGGCGCGATCGCGATCGAATTTTCGAGCTAAAAAATTTCAGTTTTTTTCAAGGGTGGAAGTAACAAATTGCGATCGGGGCGATCGCGTCTTTAAAAGTCGAATTATTATAAGAAAATAAACATGGGGATTGCGGACTTATTCAGACTTGACGATGGCTCGGAGCGCGATCGACTGGGCAGGGCGGGCAACTTGTTGGGACGGTTGGGCGAGTTCTCAAGGAATTAGAGCGCTTTTTTGACTCGGTAATGTCCTGTCCAGCCCTGGGAATGCGAAGCGAGTCCCGACGCCTCTCCCAATCCATTGTCAACTCCGCCTGCGGCGGCCGGGTGCGAGAGAGCGAAGGTCAAAGCGAGGGGCGAGCGTGACGCTGCGCGATCGCCAGTGAATTCTACCCGTGAATTCTCAAAACCCAAGTGATACGATCGAAGTAGGAACGACGCTCTCAAAAGCCTTCGCAAGACGGACAAACGGCGGGCGAATTATCGTCCCCAGAATTCCAGTTGTGAAATACGCAAACGCTTCTCAAAATTCCCCCAATCGAACTCAGGCCAGCGAGCTGATATCGAACTCGAGAGATTGCGCTTCGTTCCCATTTTCGTTGTCCATGACAGATTCAGACAAACTGCGTTTTTTGGAAGACTCTTGTACCCCCAAAGCCCGAGATCCGAAAGGAAGTTGGACTCTCGAAGAGTTGCCGATCGATACGGTAACCGCCCTCGAGAGGGAATCTTTCGCCGCAGCTTCGACGCCCGATATCTCCATCGCCACCTATCTGTCCCGCGATCGACAGACCGGCCAGAGAGGCGTTCTCGCCCTTGACGAAGAAGGACAGTTCAAAACCGTTTGTCCGTGGCGTCTCTGCCGCGCGATCGTGGGAGGCGAGGATCTTGAGGATACCCCCCTTCGTTCCGTAGCGGTTCCCGTGCTGACGATACAGGTGGCCGAAAACATCGAAACTCAGGTGTTGTGGGAGTCTCTCCAAGGCGCTTCGGCAGACTGGCTGTTGTGTCTCGACGCCAAGGGGAACCCCTACGGTTGGCTCGATCGCCTGCGGCTACTGCCTTGGCTTTCTCAAGAGGCTCTAGAGTCCTTGAAAGGGCGATCGCTATCCGAGTTGTCCTCTGCCGAAGGGTCTTGTTCCGAACCGATGGCGATCGCTAGTCGAGCCAGCTTGCGCGAAGCGGCCGACATCCTAATTCAAAATCGGCTCAGTGCCGTTGTGGTGGCTGACGAGACGGTTCCCGACGGTCGCCGCGTGGCTCGCGGGATTCTCACCCTGGGCGACCTCCTGCAATATGCCACCTTGGGATTGGACTTCGATCGCACCGTCGTGCGAGAAGCCGCCAGCGCCCCCCTGCACCCGGCCAGTCTCGATGACTCCCTGGCGATGGCGGTGCGAACCTTTACCCGAAAACCTTTGAGACATCTCGTCCTCGTCGATCGTTACGGGGAACTGGCCGGTCTGGCGAACTCGCAGAATCTCTTCGCCGCGCTCCCCGCCTCGGTTCGGTTGTGTCGTCCCGCCGCTCTCTCCCACGCCGAAAGCGATCGCAGCCAGAGCCGGGGCTACAACCTCTCTCACTACGCCGCGAACATCGCCCTGCAACAAAATCGCAACTCGTCTCAGCAGTGGGGCGGTTTAGAGGGCGAACCGGCAGAAAACTCCGAGGGTGAAAGGACCGCCGAGCCGTCGAAAAAACCCGGCGCTGACGAAGCGATCGCCTCTCCGCTGAGTCTCTTCAGCGCCTTGAAGAGGGTGTCTGGTCTGGCGAAAACCGATACTGTCTTTCATGACTTCTTCGAGGCCATGACGGAGATCGTATTGTTATTCGATCGCCAAGGGCAAACCGTCGGGGTCGTACCCACCAATCCCGATCTTCTGTATGGAGAAGACCAACATATTCTCGAGCGCACCCTCGAACGATTGGCGGACGAGTCGAATCGGTCTGCCATCCTCGCGGCGGTCGGTCGCGTTCTCGACAAGGGCAGCAGCGAGTATCTCGAATACAGCGTTCCCCTCGACGAGAGCGGCCGCCATCTGTGGTTTTCCGCACGCCTTTCCCCGTTAGGAGACGGCGAAACGGTTCTCTGGGTGGCGCGAGACATGAGCGATCGCCAACAAAGCGAAGAAAACTTACATCTTTTGGTCGATCGCGTCACCGAATACGGTATTTTCCGCCTCGACCCCACTGGAAAGATCGTCACTTGGAATACCGGAGCCGAACGTATTAAAGGCTATCGCGTCGAGGAAATTATCGGACAACACTTTTCCTGCTTCTTTACCGAAGAAGATCGCGCCCAAGGACTCCCTGAAGAAGAGCTTCATCAAGCCACCCAGACCGGACGCTACGAAACGGAAGGTTGGCGAGTTCGCAAGGACGGATCTCAACTGTGGGCCAGCGTCAGCACCACCGCTTTGTACGACGACGAGGGACAGTTGTGCGGGTTTGCCAAAGTCACTCGGGACGTCACCGAACGCCTGGCCGCCGAAATTTGGCTGCGACTCCTCGAACGGGCGATTTCCGAAAGCAGTAACGGTATCGCCATCGCCGACGCCACTGGCAAAGACAATCCCTTGATTTATGTCAATCGAGGCTTCGAGCGTATTACCGGCTATCGCCAGCAAGAGGTTATCGGTCGTAACAGTCGGTTTTTACAGGGGAGCGATCGCCAACAAAGCGCCCTCAAAGAAGTGCGCCAAGCTCTCAAAGAAGAGCGTCCCTGCTGCGTCACCTTGCGAAACTACCGCAAAGACGGCAGTTTGTTTTGGAACGAACTGACCGTTTCCCCGATTCGAGACGGAAACGGGCGCGTAACCCATTACATCGGCGTGCAAACGGACGTGACCGAACGCAAAGAAACCGAACGCCGTTTGGCAGAACTCAGCGCCCAGTTACAGGCGATTTTGGACGCGGCGACGGACGTAGCGATTATCGCCACCGATCTCGACGGGACGATCGCCGTATTTAACGCGGGTGCCGAACGGATGCTGGGCTATCGCGCGGAGGAAGTGGTGGGTCAACATACCCTGTTGTTGTTTCATCTCGATCGCGAATTAGAAATCCGCCGTCAGGAACTCAATCGCCGTGAGGGATCGGACACCTCGGTGAGGGGATTCGATATTTTAACCGTCGATGCACGTCAGATGGAGAAGGGCGAAACGACACCGTCGGCGTCGTCGAAGCAGGAATGGACTTACGTGCGTCAAGATGGAAGTTTGCTCACGGTCGATCTCACCGTCACGATGATTCGCGACGAGAAAGGCCAGCCCACGGGGTATCTAGGCATCGCGCAGGATATTACCGAACGCAAACGAACGCGGGAACGACTGCGACAGCAATTGGTGGCCGTCGAAGCTGCCCTGGACGGAATGGCGGTACTCGACGCCAACAACAATTTTATTTACGTTAACGATGCTTACGCCAAACTGTTGGGGTACGATTCGGCGGATGCGGTGGGCAATCGCTCTTGGCGCGAGAGTTTCCCCCCCGAGGAATTCGATCGCCTGGAACGGCAGATTTATCCTCAAGTCATGCGAAAAGGACAGTGGCGCGGAGAGGTCATCGCCCAACGCTGGGACGGTCGCAGTTTTATCGCCGAACTCTCGTTGAAACTGACCGATCGCGGCGAACTGGTGTGTATTTGCCGCGATATTACGCAACCTCGCCGTTCGGAAATTCAACTGCGGGAAAGTGAAGCGCGATTCCGTCAGTTTGCCGAAAACATCGAAAGCGTGTTTTGGATGACCGACCCGGATAAAAGCCGGATGCTCTATGTCAGTCCCGCTTACGAGCGAATTTGGGGGCGATCCTGCGCAGATCTTTACAGGAATCCCCGGCAGTGGATCGATGCGATTCATCCCGAGGATCGCGATCGCGTGTTGGGCGCCCTGCCGAAACAGGTACGGGACGAGTATTGCGAGGAGTATCGCATTGGTCGCGAAGATGGCAGCATTCGTTGGGTGCGCGATCGCGCCTTTGCCGTCAAGGACGATTTCAACCGCGTCTATCGCATCGTCGGCATCGCTGAAGACATCACCGAACGCAAAGAAGCCGAAGCCGCCTTGCAACAGCAAACGGAACTGTTGCAAAAAATCTTCGATAGCCTACCTGTGATGATCGCCACTTACGACGCTCGCGGGCAAGTTACCCTTGTCAACCGCTATCTCGAAGAGACCTTGGGCTGGTCGGCGCAGGAAATCCTAGCCATCGACTTATTAGAGCAGTGCTACCCCGATTTCGAGTATCGCCAACAGGTGGTGTCGGTGATGCTACACCAAGACGGCCAGTGGCACGACTTCCAAACCCGCACCCGCGACGGCCGGATTTTAGAGACCTCTTGGGCGAACATTCAACTGTCCGATGGCAACAGTATCGGCATCGGACGAGATATTACGGAACAGAAACGGGCTGAAGTGGAAATCGCGCGGGCGAAAGAGCGATTCGAGTTAGTCGTCCGTGCGTCCAACGATGGATTTTGGGATTGGGATCTCGAAACCGGAGAGATTTACTATTCGCCCCGTTGGAAAGAGATGTTAGGTTATGCCGACGAGGAACTCGAAAACGATTTTTCCATCTGGGAACAGTCGATTTTCGAGGACGACCGGGTGACGATGTTGGAACTCCTCGATGATTACAATGCCGGACGGCGCGATCGATTCCACGTGGTTCAACGGTTTCACCATCGCGACGGTTCGACGGTCTACGTCCTCTGTCGGGCGATTCACCTGAAAAACAGCGAAGGTCAAGTGGTGCGAATGGTGGGGTCGAACTCCGACATCACCGAACTGGTGCGGGTACAGCAGGCGTTAAAAGATTCTGAGTTGCAATTGGCGGGAATTTTAAACAGTTCCCTCGACGGCATTATGGCATTTCGATCGCTTCGAGACGAAGAGGGGGCGATTTTCGATTTCGAGTGGCGATCGTGCAATCCCGCTGCGGCGCGTCTGGTGGGCCGTTCCGGCGAAGACCTTCTCGGCTGTCGCCTGCTAGAAGAATTACCCGGAAATCGCGACGAAGGACTCTTCGATGCTTACGTGCGCGTTGTGGAAACGGGAAAACCGAGCGAACGGGAATTTTTCTACGATCGCGACGGAATTCGCTGCTGGTTTCAAAGCGTCGCCGTCAAACTCGGCGATGGATTTGCCGTGACCTTCCGCAACATCACGAAAATCAAACAGGGCGAGCGGGATTTACAGCGAGCCAACGCAGAACTCGAGGTTCGCGTGGCGGAACTCAAACAACGCAATACTGAGATGGAATTGCTCAGCAACATGAACGACTTTCTACAAAGTTGTTTGACCGTCGAAGAGGCTTATAAAACCGTGGCGACGTTGATTCGACCGCTGTTTCCCCACTGTTCCGGCGCCGTCTACACCCTGCATCCTTCCAAGAATTGGGTCGAAGAAGTGGCCTCGTGGGGCAAACCCCATACAGAAGTGCTGTTTTCGCCCCAAGACTGTTGGGCGATTCGTCGGGGTCGCGTTCACTGGGTCGAAGGCGCCGAGAGCGAGTTGTTTTGTCCCCACGTCCATCAGGTTAACGACAGTCCGGCGGTGACGCTGTGCGTTCCCACCACGGCTCAGGGAGAAACCTTAGGCTTGTTGACGGTAGCAGCAGAGGACCCCGCCCATTTGTCGAGGAGCAAGCGGCAGTTAGCGCGAACGGTGGCCGAACAGTTAGCCTTAGCGGTGGCGAATTTGCGCTTGCGAGAAACTCTGCAAAATCAGAGCATTCGCGACGGACTGACGGGACTGTTCAACCGTCGTTACATGGAGGAATCTTTGGAACAGTACGTTCATCGAGCGGGGCGTTACGGTCAGACCTTGGGCGTGGTTATGTTAGATGTCGATCGCTTCAAACAGTTTAACGATACTTTCGGTCACAACGCTGGGGATTTGGTGCTGCAAGCGGTGGGACAACTGTTGCGGGACAACGTGCGCGGGTCGGACATCGCCTGTCGCTACGGTGGCGAAGAACTGACGCTGATTTTACCGGATGCCACCCTCGAAGATACGGTCAAACGGGCTGAGGAGATCCGTGAAAGTATCGAACGATTGGAACTGTGGGATCGGGGGCAGCGCCTCGGTCAAATTACCGCTTCTTTAGGAGTGGCGTCGTTCCCCCAACATGGGTTGAGTGGCGGTGCGGTGGTGCAAGGGGCGGATGCTGCTTTATATCGGGCTAAGGCGCGGGGACGCAATTGTGTCGTCGTGGCAGAAACGTCGGAACGGGAGGGTTGAGGTGATGGGGAAGGGATTACGGCATCGGTGGCGGTTCGGATTTCGGTAAGGTGGGGCTAACTTGCTCTGTGGGATGGATGGGTGGGTTCGATCGCGACTGTTTGAGTGTGTTTTCTACAAGCTGATAGCCCAGATAGGCGGGTAACGCCAACGCCAGCAGCGCGATCGCCGCACCGAACCAGCTTCCGGCGTCTCCCGTCGGACCGACGTGAGAGCGATAGGGGTCGAAGCGCAGGCGATCGCGCGGAATCGTTTGACTGAGGCCAATCGAGCGTTTGAAGCGAATGCGGCGATCGTCGAGTTTTTCGAGGAGTATCCATCCGGCTTCGGCTTCCTCCTCCCGAATCCGCTGTAAAAAGGCCGGATTGCGAAATACATCGCGACTAGCCCGAACGATTTTATATTCCCATCCCGACGCCCGCCAGTCCACTGGAAAATCATCGAAGTTCTCGAAGGGGTTTGTCACTTCGCCGTTGTTCGAGGACGGTTCGATTTCCCAGCTTCCTTCTTTCGAGTCGTACTGCACCAAAAACTCGTCCTCCTCTTCCTGCTGCTGTTGCATCGCCGTTTCTTTCGATCGCAGCCAAATCGCCGCCATCAAACTCTCAATTCCCAGACTACCAACTAGAAGACTCCAAATCAGCGTTTCCATCATCTTGTTTGTCTTGTTTGTCTTCCCCTACCCTCGTCGTCGCTCAGTATCGTTATATTCGATGATGGCGAGGGGAAATCCCGACGATCGCAGCGATATTCAAGGGGACTGGGATTTGGGGGAGAACGTCAAGGTGAGAACTCGAGTGTGTCGAACTGTTTAATCTGTCCGGGATCTCTCCATGTCGTTGGCGGCTATATCTCCTTCCCTTTTTCCTCAACCCCATTACTCCTTGGGAACGAGGGACTGTTCCACGATGAAGTTGGCGAACATTTGCGCTTTCAGCCGCGAACCGGCTTCCGTCACGTGAACGCCATCGTCATAATACTGTTCCTGCCTGGGAAACGTCGCCGCAAAATCCAACAAACTAACGTTGCGACGTTGAGCGATATTTTTTAAAACCTGATTGTGTTCGGCGATGGCGAATTGATACTCCGGCGACCCCGCCCGCTGGTCGATGTCGGGTCGTTGAGAAAACAACGCCATCGTCGCCAACATCACCTTAATATTACGCGACTGGGCGATCGCAACGATATTTTCAATATTGCGCTGATAGTAAATCGGAGGATTCGCCTGCAAAATCTCCTGAACCGTCATCTCCTCGAACTCGTCCGTCGGATAGGTTCCATCTTCCAACTGATCGTGAAACTCGTCGGCGAGGTAGCTTTTCGGCGAACTATTAATCGTGTTGTAGGAGGTGTGCGGTTCCATCCAACCGGACAAAATGGCCACGATGCGATACAGGGTACTGTACTCCAACCATCCTGGCATATAAACCCGCTCGATCATCGGTGCCGCCCGTCCCGAATTATCCCCTTTATAGGACTCCGGTTCCACGACGCGGGGCTTAAAGTCGTTATATCCCGAATATACGATAATCATATCCGGGTCGAGGTCGAGGGTTCGCAACTCGAAATCGATTAAAAAGTTCCAGCTTTCCCAACCCGGAACCCCGGCGTTGACGACGTTAACGTTCGTATATCCTCGCTCTTGAAGTTCCTTTTCTAACAAGTCGGGATAGGACAGTCGATAATCGTCAACTCGTGTCGTGTACGTCGTCGAACCGCCGATACAAACGATGCGAAACTCTCCCTCGGGCTTGGGTTGTATGATTTCTTCGCCGCGATATCCGAGAGAATTATGTCGGTTTTCGTCGTCTTCGTAATTGGGTGTTAATGTATATCCCAAATAGCGGTGGTGGGAAATTTGCGGGTCGCCCCCCACTTTTCCCTGACGACTGGCTTTCTCGAGTTGTTTTAACGAGGCGAAGGTCGTAAAGTCGTCGTCGGTGGCAAAGTGAAATAAATACGCTCGCGCCCCGAGTTCGAGGAAAATCAAGGTAAATAAGGCGGAAACCCCAGCCAAAATCAGGTTGGGGAGAAACGAGCCTTTGTTTTTTGGGGCAGGTTTTTTATCGGTCACGACAGTTCGAGAAATAGCGTTCGAGCGACAGTTTTGCGTTAGATTTTAGACGGGTTGTTTAGGATTTTCGTACCACGAAACCGTCCATATATAACGAGTCGATGCCGCTTTTTCCAAAGGATTGGAGGGCGTTTTCCGGGGTGTTGACCATCGGTTCCCCTCGCAGGTTAAAACTGGTGTTGAGCAACACGGGAACGCCCGTCGCCTCCTCGAAGAGTTCCAAAACGCGATGGTACAGCGGGTTCCAATCCGGGCGCACCGTTTGCACTCGTCCCGTTCCGCCGTGAGACACCGCCGGAATCCGATCTTGTTTTGAGGAGCGAATTGGCTGCACCATCAGCATATAGCGTAGTGGATAGTGGGGTTCGGGGTCTTCGACCCCCTCGAAATACTCCACCGCCCGATTTTCTAACACTACCGGGGCGAAGGGACGGAAGGGTTCGCGGAATTTGATTTTCCGGTTGACGATATCTTTCATTTCCGGCCGTCGGGGATCGGCGAGGATCGATCGATTCCCCAAGGCCCGCGGTCCCCACTCGAAGCGGTCTTGGAACAAGGACACCACTTTCCCCGCCAGTAAGTCGTCTACCATCATCGTGGCGATTTTGTCTCGATCGCTCACGTCTTGATAGGCGAATCCCGTATTGTTAATGGCTGTCTGGGCGGTGTCGGCGGTGTGATGCTGTCCCCAATAGGCGTGTTCCATCACGAAGCGGCGAGGGTTCCCCAGCAGTACGTGATAGACGTACAACGCCGCCCCTAACGCGCCGCCGGAGTCTCCCGCCGCCGGTTGGACGTATACGCGATCGAACGGCGTTTCGCGCAAAATCCGGCCGTTAGCCACGGAGTTCAACGCCACGCCTCCCGCCATACAGAGGTTTTTACATCCTGTCACCTCGTAAGCGTGGCGGGCCATTTTCAACAGGGTTTCTTCTGTCACCCGTTGGATGCTGGCGGCGATATCGGCGTAATACTGGTTTTGACGGGCGAGGCTGTCGTCCCACTGGGGAACGGATTTGTCCGGGTGCGTGGTGAGGGTGTAAAAGTCCGATTCCGGGGTGCGCGGCTTCCCGAAGTGTCGCACGAACTTATCGCTAAAGGTGCGGGTGGTGGAATGGTGGAAGGTGAAGTAGTCGAGGTTCAGGTTGAAGCTTCCGTCGTCCCGCAGGTCGAAAATATCGTAAATTTTATCGACGTACTGGGGTTCGCCGTAGGGGGCCATCCCCATGACTTTGTATTCTCCTTCGTTGACGCGGAAGCCGAGAAAGGCGGTAAACGCGGAGTATAACAGCCCCAGGGAATGGGGGAATTTGATTTCTCGGAACAAGTCGATACTGTTGCTGCGCTGGCTGGCGTCGGCGTCGTTTTCCCAAAACGCCGTTCCTCGCCCCAAACTGGCTGTGGTCCATTCGCCCACCCCGTCTACGGTGAGAATTGCGGCGTCGTGGTAGGGGGAACAGAAGAAGGCGCTGGCGGCGTGGGAGAGGTGATGTTCGACGAATAAGAGTTTGTCGGCGGGAAGGTCGAGTTGGTGGAGAATGGTACCTTTAACCCAGAGTTTTTCGTTTAACCAGGCGATCGAGGCTTCGCGGAAGGTTCCCCAGGATTTGGGAAAGGTACTCAACGCCGTCATTAAAATGCGCTCGAATTTGAGTAGGGGTTTTTCGTAGAAGACGACGTAATCGAGGTCTTGAGGCTTGATTCCCGCTTGTTGCAAGCAAAAATCGATGGCGTGGTGGGGGAAGCCGTTGTCGTGTTTGATGCGGCTGAAGCGTTCTTCTTCGGCGGCGGCGACGAGTACGCCGTCTTCAATTAATGCGGCGGCGGAGTCGTGGTAGTAGCAAGAAATGCCGAGAACGTACAGATTTTTGGGGATAGAGTGAAGGTCGATCGAACGGAGGCAAACCGATTTGGCTGGCGAGTTTTGACGTTTTTTTAGAGAGTTGAATCAATTTTTTTGCCGAAAACCTGTTTTTTTGTTTTAGCCCTTTAAACGTAAATAATTCCTGCAAAAAAATTACATTTACTTCCAGAAAAACGCCAAACAAAACGCTGTTAAAACTGGTATTTTGAATCGCGAATTTTTAGGTCTCGGGTTTGTCGATCGAGCCACAAACTGGCGTTTTTGTTGGCTTTGCGTCCGAGGGGATCGAGGAATATCCGAGTGACGAGGGCAAAGGGCGCAAAAATAATAAAGTAGAACAGCGTGAGGACGAGACGGGCGATAAAGTTGCCCATAAAATGCCCGAAGGCTTGCCAATATTTCCACGCACGTTTGAGAAGATTCACGCTCGATCGCTTCCTAATTTGAGAACAACTTGAGAACAACGAAGTCTAACGAATTCGCTTAAGCGAAGACGTTTGAGAACAAGATTTAGAACAAGGTATAAATAAACGGCGCCAAACCGGAGGCTGAGGCGAATACGAGGAACAATCCGAAAATGAGGAGTAACGTCACCATCGGAATCAGCCACCACAGGCGACGTTCCCACAAAAACGCCAGCATTTCGCGGGCGACATCGACGTTAACGGACATTCGGCGTAAAAAACGCAGCATTCCTCTCTCCTGAGTTGGTATAGCGGAGTTAAAAAGGGTGGGTTTCGACGTTGCGACCCGACTTTTAGGAAGATTTAACCATTCACCTTAACATATTGCAAATCAGTTTTCGATCGCGATGGCGACTAATTCTCAATACGCCCAGCTTTGCGAAAAACACCCGACTTCAAATATTGCTTTTCGGTAATATTTGACGAAGACAAACAACCCTCGGTTATTGTTGCAGATGGCGGTAACAAAAAAGTAACGACGGTGAAACGCTCCCCCACCTCGGCCGACTTCAAGGATTCACGACAAAGGTCAACACCGTTTCGTCAATCCCCTTCAAGTGCAACGGACGGAACTTAGAAATGTCTTCGTCATCCAAATAATCCGCCACCGCCGCCGAAATCAAAATACGACCGGGATCGGCGGCTTCCTGCAAGCGGGAGGCGATATTAACACTCGGTCCGATGGCCGTATAGTCGGCGCGATCTTGGCCGCCAAACATTCCCACGACGGCGGTTCCTTGATGAACGCCACAGCGAAACTGTACCGGGGCCAGACCCTGCGCCGTCCATTCTTCGTTAAGGCGATCGAGTTCTCGATACATATTACGGGAGGCGGCGATCGCCCGTTCGACTTGTTCGTGGGGTTTCATCTCCTCGGGGGCGCCGAAAATCGCCATCACCGCATCGCCGACGAACTTATCCACGGTTCCCCCCGCCTCGAAAATCGCTTGCGTCATTTGAGCGAGATACTGATTGAGAACCTGCGCCACCCGTTTCGATCGAAGCGTGTTCGCCAACTGGGTAAACCCGACGATATCCGTAAACACCACCGTCACCAACCGGGGTTCGGGACTCAAATCCAACTGCAAATCGCCTCGGGCTGCTTTCTCCACCAACGACGGCGGTAAAAACCGCTTCAACACCGACTCCGTTAAATAAGAATTCAACTGGACGATTTGTCGTTCCCGTTGCTTGAGGGCTAACAGGTTCCGCACCTGGGCCAGTAACTCGCGATCGTTGAACGGTTTCGACAAATAGGCATCGGCCCCCTGTTCCACACTTTCGAGGCGGGTTTCCTCGTTAGCTTTCGCCGTCAACAACACGACGGGAATCCCCTGTAAATCCAGGTCTCGCCGCACCGCCGCAATTAAATCCAACCCCGACACCAACGGCATCATCAAATCCGTAACAATAGCATCGGGACGGTGACGCCGCGCCAGTTCCAACCCTTCCGCCCCGTTGCGTCCCAGCAACACGCCGTATCCCGCCCGTTTCAGCACGTCCGCCACGTACACCCGTAAATCGTGATTGTCTTCGACGAACAACACCGTCAGGGAGGGGGCGGGCGAGGCGGGCAGCGGGGCAGCGAGATAGGGCGGAGACGGGGCGACGGGGGCGGCTTCTACCGTGACGTCAGCAGCGGGAAGCGTTCGGAATTTCTTCTCAGAACCGCCAAGGTCCGAGGTTTCCACTTCCGCCTCTAAATCTGCCAGTTCGATGGCGATGCGATTGGCTTCTGCTGACACCATACGATCGCCGAGTTCCAGTTCGGTCGATCGTTCGAGAACCTGTTCGGGATCGAGGTGAGATTCGCCCACGGGCAACGATACAGTGAAGGTACTGCCGCGATCGATCTGCGATTCCACAGAAATCTCGCCGCCGTGAAGTTCCACCAGTTCTTTCACCAACGCCAACCCCAAACCGCTGCCTTCGTAAGAGCGATTCACCGATCCTTCGGCTTGATAGAAGCGATCGAACAAATGGGGCAGCAAAGCGGGATCGATGCCGATTCCCGTATCCCGAACTTGCAACAGACAGCGATCGCCGTAAGTTCTCACAGACACCTCGATTTCGCCCCCGGCGGGCGTGAACTTCATGGCGTTGGAGAGCAGGTTGTAGAGAACCTTATCGAACTTGTCCAAGTCCAGATACAGCGGCGGGCAGGGTTCGAGTCGATCGCGCAGGTGCAATCCCTTTTTTTCGCAATAGGGACGAAAGGAATCGATGATGTGGGCGATAAACGCCGTAAAATCGCAGGGACGAAACGACGGCTGCATCCGTCGGGCGTCGAGACGTTGAATATCGAGGAGTTGGTTCACCAACCGCAGCAGGCGGCGACAGTTGCGCAGGGCGATTTCCGCCCGTTCTGGGGGTAGGGGTTGCCCTTCGGTCACGGCCGCTTCGAGGGGCCCCATCATCAAGGTTAAGGGGGTGCGGAATTCGTGAGAGACGTTTTGGAAAAACTCGGTTTTTTGGCGATCGAGTTCTAACAGCCGTTCGGCTTGCTGTCGGGTTTTTTGATACAACCGCGCCTGTTGCACGGCGATGGCGGCTTGGGCGGCCACCGCTTGCGCCAGGGAGAGTTCTTGAGGCTGCCAAACGCGCGATCGATGGTTTTGTCGCAGCGAGATGCTCCCGATAATCTGTCCGTCGGCGATGAGGGGCACCACCAGCAACGCCCTGGCGTGCAGGTGAAAGGCGCGATCGACCCGGTTTAACGCCGGTCGATCGTCCAAATCGGAAATCACCACCGGTTCTCGGGTTTCGAGAAGTTGTTGCAGAACGGGGTTTTGGGCGATGGGAACCACCGATTGAGGCAAACCGCTTTCGCCGGGTTCCAAGTCGTCCGGTTCCAGGGTGTAGAGTCCCACGCATTGCACGAATTCGTCCTGTTCGGTCCACAGGGACAGGGCGCAGCCGTCGGCGTCCAGGGCTTTGCCCAGTTGTTCGGTAATGGCGGCGAAGATGTCTGGGGGGTTGAGACTCGATCGAATGGTGGTGGTAATGGCGTTAATGAGCCGTTCCCGCTGCGCTAACGCCTGCATTTGTTCGTAGGTTTGCGCTTGGGACAGGGTCAGGGCGGCTTGTTCGGCTACCATCACCACCAATTGCACTTCGTCGTTTTGCCAATGGCGGATTTGGCCGCACTGGTGCAGGGCAAGCACGGCGACGAGAGATAGTTCCCCCGGTCGATCGTAAGATTGGGCGCTCAGGGGAACGATGAGGCTCGATCGAATGTCCGCTCTTGTGTAAGTTTCGGCGAGATCGGGATCGGAGGCGATGCGATCGTCCTCTCCCGTATCGGAAATCACGGCGATTTCCTCGGTTTCCCAGAGGGTACGAGCCAGAACCGGGTCTAGGGAGCCGTCCTCCCGTTTGAGTTGGGGAGACAGAGAATATCCCGCGTACCCGAACCATTCCGAGGCCATCACGCCGTCTTGCACCGAGCGCAGGATGCAGCAACTGACCTCGAACATTTGACCCATCGTTTCCACGATGGTTTGTAAAATTTCCCGGTAGTGGGTGCGCGATCGAATCGTATTGGTAACGGCATTGAGGAGGGATTCTTGGCGCAGGGTGCGACAGAGTTGTTCGGTTCGCGCCTTCAGCACGTTGTGGGTATCCACCGCTTGACGGACGACGGTACGGAGTTCGTCCACGTGCCAGGGTTTAGTAACGTATTTGAAGACTTTCCCGCTGTTGATGGCTTCGACGAGATCTTCAACGTCCGTATAGGCTGTGAGGATAATCCGAATCACATCAGGGTATTGCGTAGCCGTCAGACTGAGAAATTCCGTCCCGCTCATTTTCGGCATTCGTTGGTCGGAGACGATGACGGCGATTTCACTGTCTCGAGCCAAACAGTTGAGGGCTTCTTGTCCGCTTGTCGCTCGTACAACTGTGTAGAGAGGGTGCAAGACGCGCTCGAGGAGGTCTAGGTTGTCGGGTTCGTCATCGACCACCAAGATTTTGGGCTTGCTGTTGTCTCGAGCTGTCATCCACTTATAAGATCTCAAGAGACTCCCGGTCGGAATAGGAGAGAGGGTCGGGGGAGAGTGTAGCGTGTTAACGGCGTGACTCGAACCCTCATGTCACCTCATCCGATTATCTCATCAACTTCTGTCGAGATCGAACCCCTCGATCGAAAGTATAGCGAATCGATCGATGGGAGTAAGCGCCATGTCGATTCCGAGTTTCCCCTTGAGTTTCTATACAATAGAAGTCTGTGCAAGCATTTGGCGACCGAGTTTCGTAACGCCGATCCCCCACTCGATCTCAAGGAGCGAGACCTCTTGTGAATTTCAGCTCCCCTAGTTTCCCCACCTCCTCCGCCTCGAGAGAGACGCCCTCTGTGTCCGCTCTCGGGAGCGGAACGGACGCTTCGCCCAGTTGCGTGGTGCGTCCGGCGACCGCTTTGGATTTGCGGGTTCTCTCGGATATTTTAGCCCGGAGTTTCCACAGCGATGGCGGTTGGCACGGCTGGCTGTATCCTTTGGTGCGACTGGGTATTTACGAGGATTTGCGACATCGCCTTCGAGAACCCAATCCGCCTTATTTGTGTTTGGTGGCCGCTTGGGTGTCCCGCCGCGAGCGACGCCGTGTTGAGGAGTTAGCTGGAACGGTGGAATTGAGTTTAAAAACCCAACCCACAGCGGCGTTGGATTGGATGCAATATCCTTATATTTCTAACTTAGCTGTCCGAGCTGAGTCGCGCCGTCGCGGCATCGCGAAACGATTGTTGGAAACTTGCGAACGACAAGCCCTCGACTGGGGCTTTCCGGATATTTACCTGCATGTTTTGGAGGATAACGAACGGGCGCGATCGCTGTATGAAAAGTTAGGCTATCGCGTTCGCCGCGTGGAATCTACGTTCGGATCGATGTGGTTCGGACAACCGCGCCGTTTGTTTCTTCACAAACGATTGTCTGGGCCATCTCCCTCTTGAATTGTCCGCTAAACCCCCGAGGTATCTGGGGTTTTCCCTCGCGCGACGGTTGTCAGAATTCCTTCAAGGTGTGAAGAAATGCTAAGGAGCGATCGGGACAAAGTCTGAAGAAAAGCTAAAATGTGAAGATTCAATGAAGTCAGTTGTCTCAAATCCTTCGATCTAGCAGATTTGTTAGGCCCCGAATTTAAAGATATTGCAAATTTTCCCCAAAACGCTTACATTCAAGGCAATTCGAGACCAAAATCGAGATGGGTCGAGAATAATAGGCATAAAATCGAGTGTCGCATTCAAGCGGGACGATATTCAGCGTACTCGGCCATATCGTTAGCCGTCTGGCCGCGAGTTTGAATGTTCGCTTGAAGTCAAGTGAATTGACCGCGTATAATCGAAGTGATTTGTGTGCATCTATAACTTTTCCCGAGTAAGTCCGGCTATCGGTAGCCGAGCAATGACTTGCGGAGTACTCCATTTTTGTGAGAGTTACTGAAATGTCCCGACTAAGCCTCGTTAAGTCTTCCCAGCCCGCCGAGCTACTTTCACAGCTTAATAGCGGTCAGTTGCTCGTGGTCGATAGTCGCCGCCGCAACGGTCTGATTATTTACAAGCGCTATCACGCTGAATTTGCCGGCCCCGGCGCTGCCGTAGGTGGATTCTTTGATGTGGGTACCCAACGAACGATCCCCGTAGGCGATTTAGCCCTCATCGCGCCCGAAAAATACGAACAGCGTCAGAAAGCCTATTCAATCCGGCGTCACTGGATTCGCCTGACGGAACAACTGACGGAAAATCCCGTCCCCTTACAAAGAGCGAAAATGTTACTGGCTCAGTTCGAGCATTATTTCGATGCCGATACGGTGGATTCGCTACCCGACGATGCCTTAGCTAACCTGGTGGGTGTTTTACCCAGTACGATTCGCATGGTCCGCCGCCCTAAAGCGGTGAAGCAGAGGCAACTGGTTAGCGTCGGATAGCGTCTCTAAGAAGCGTTTGACGGGTTAAGTCAGTTTCGATCGCCCCTCTGTCGAGCCAAAAATCTAAAGAAAATCTGTAGCCTCCCAAAATGTTTTGGGATGTTTTTTGCTGTTTGGGGTCTACCGGGAGATAGGAGTTCCCGGTTCACTGTTGAAGGATACCGTGGAGCCGATCGAGTGTTCTCGCGTTTTCCTCGGGAGTTCCGACAGTAATTCGCAATCCTCCCCCAGTATGACGGATGAGGGTTCCGGCTTTATAGAGTTCCTGGGCGATCGCCTCGTTAGACATCGAGTCCACAGTCGATCGACAATAAATAAAATTGGACGAACTCCGCCACAACCGCAACTGCGGTAAATTCAACAGTTCCCGCAACAGTCGATCGCGTTCCCGAACGATATCGGGAATGACGCCGAGGAGTTCTCCTCGTAACAACAACGCCGTTCTCGCCGCCGCTTGAGAAAAACTCGGCAAATTGTAGGGAAGCCGCAATTTTTCCAACACCGCGATAAACTCAGGATCGGCGATGGCGTAACCGACGCGATGAGCCGCCAGACGAAACGCCTTCGAGAAAGTACGCAACACCACCCAATTCGATCGCCGTTCCGGTACCACCGTCCGCTGACTGAACTCAAAATAGGCTTCGTCCACCACCACCAAAATCTCCTCGGGAAGACTCCGCAACCACTCCAACTCAGTTTCCGTCAAAGCGTTGGCGGTGGGGGAGTTGGGATGAACCACGAACACCGCCCGAATCGGGGGATTGCTGGTGTTGTCGATAGCTTGTTGCGCCGCCTCGAGATCGATGGCGAAATCTTCTGGAGATCGATCGACTGACACCACTGGAATTCCGAGAGTTTGGGCTAAAATCCCGTACATGGAAAACGTGGGATTGGCCAGGAGGAGCGATCCCTGTCCTTGCAGACAGGTGGCGATGAGGATCGATCGAATCAACTCGTCCGACCCGTTTCCAATAGAAATATTTTGCGCCGTCACGTGCTGCGTGGACGCCGACTCGTTGACGTACTCCGCCACTAACCGCCGCAAATCGCCATGACTCCCATCGGGGTAGCGATTGGCTTCGATCGACTCGCAATAGGTATCCGCCAGTTTTTGCTTGAAATCGGCGGGTAAATCGTAAGGGGACTCGTTCGTATCCAGGCGATCGAACGCCCGAGGCGAACCTTCCGCCTCCTCCCCATGGCCGGGGTTGGGCGTGTACGCAGTCAAACGAGCCAGGTCAGAACGAACAAAGGGCAACACGAAGGACTTCCCAGTAACATGAACGACGGATTCGACTTGAGGTGACGAAGAACCGAATCTGAATTTTTCAACAATCCTGTCGATTATAAAATTAATTGCAGCTTTCCCCAAGATTCAACTCAACCTCAACGATCGCGATCGAGTTTAGCGAACCGACCCCGCCGACGGACACAAATCCGCCAACGAACAGACATCGCACTGGGGCGATCGCGCCTTACAAACCGCCCGTCCGTGGTAAATCAGCCGAATCGACCAATTTTCCCAATCCCCTTGGGGCAACAACTCCATCAAATCCCGTTCCACTTTTACCGGATTGTCGTGAGTCGTCAACTCCAAGCGGCGACTGAGGCGTTTAACATGAGTATCCACCGTCACCCCGGCGTTAATCCCAAAAGCGTGAGCTAACACCACATTAGCGGTTTTCCGGGCGACACCGGGAAGTTCCACCAACAACGCCATGTCTGGCGGAACCTCCCCGCCAAACCGTTCCACGATCGCCCGACAAGCCCCCCGAATATTTTTCGCCTTATTGCGATAAAACCCCGTCGGACGCACCAACCGTTCCAACTCCGCCAAATCCGCCCCAGCCAAAGCCGGGGCGTCCGGATAGCGGCGAAACAGTTCCGGCGTCACAGCGTTAACCCGTTCGTCCGTACATTGAGCGGACAAAATCGTCGCCACCAGCAATTGAACCGGAGTCTCGTAGGTCAAACTACAGGTGGCGTCAGGATAGAGTTGTTTGAGACGGAACAGCAGCTTAGACGCCCGTTCGCGTCGGGCTTTCAGCGTTTTAGAGCCTTTCGCCATCGATCGCCCCTAGCGCGTCAACTGCTGAACCCATTCCAACTGAGTCGTATCGCGGACGATGAGGAAAATCCCCAATCCCAGCAAGAACAACAACCCAGACTGCATCACACCGTCTTGAATGTGAACCGGGACGGGTTTCCCGCGCAGCCCTTCCACCAACAGAAAGGCCAGTTGTCCGCCATCGAGGGCGGGAAGGGGGAGAATGTTAATAATGGCCAAGTTAATACTGACCACCGCCGCAAAGACCAACAAATTGACCGCATCCCGTTGAGCGGCGTCGGCCCCTTGCGCGACAATTCCCACCGGGCCGGCCAGTTGTCCGGCGGTTTCGCTGAAATTAGAAATCAAGCGATAGAACCCTTGCAGGGTCATCACAAAAATCGACTGAAAGCGTTCGGCTGAGAGGGTCAACACCTCGCCGATTCCGTCAGCCTGGCGATACACCGGATCGCCGTTGGGTGCCAGTTGCACGCCGATGCGGCCGTTTCCGTCGTTCCCAGCTTCCGGAACCACCGTCAACGAGAGTTGTCGATCTCCCCGTTGTACCACAAGCGAGAGGGACTGATTGGCGTTATCTTCAATGGTTTCCTTAAGCGTCCAAATCGCATCTTCCCCCGCCTCGAGGGACTGACCGTCGATGGAGAGAATCACGTCTCCTGCCTCAATTCCGGCGCGTCCAGCGGGCGATTCCACCGAAATCACCTGGGGAATTTCTACGCCAGGTTCCGGCTTAAAGTCAACGGGAACCCCCGTCGAGCCGATTTGTACGGCCAAAACCAGATAAGCAAAAATCAAGTTGGCGATGACCCCCGCACTGATAACGATGGCACGATCGAGAACCGGACGGTTGCGAAGGAGATCGGGATCGTCATCAGGAATCGTACTTTCGGGGTCGTCGTCGGGAAACCCGACGAATCCGCCCAACGGGAACGCGCGAACGGCGTATTCGGTTTCAGCCCCTTGATATTTCAAGAGAATCGGCCCGAAACCAATCGAAAAGCGGTTCACGTGAATTCCTTGCCACCGGGCGGCTAGGAAGTGACCTAACTCGTGAACGACAATTAAAAGAGCTAAAACTGCGATCGCTGCCAGAACGGACATGAATCGTTACGTAAACCTAAAGTTAAGTTGAAAGTTATTGTTCTTTCATCTTAATGGCTTTTGCCCCGGGTCGGGTTTGGATGAGGAGGTGATGGGATGAAGAGGTGATGGGATGAGGAGATGATGGGATGCAGAAAACTTTTCGAGATCGGGGATTGACAAAATACATATAATATGTATTTGGATTCGAGCCAGATCCCCGGCATCTCCAAGATGCCGGGGATCTCCGGCAGAGGAGATGATGGGATGAGGAGATGATGGGATGAGGAGGTGATGGGATGAGGGGGTAATGGGATGCGGGGAAATCTCCCCATCTCCCCCTCTCCCCATCTCAAATCACCCCGTATTCCGCATTCCGGCGGCGATACCGTTGAGGGTCAACAGGGCACCCCGTAGGAGTTCGCCCTTGCTGTAACGGGATTGAATGACGCCCGGAGTAGAACTGATTCCGTGTTGGCGCAGGCGTTTGAGGAGGGACACTTGTAACAGTCCTAACGGAACGATGGTCGAGTTCCGCAGTTGTACCGACCGTTGGAGAGAGGGATCGCCGTCAAGCAGGCGTTTGTGTCCCGTAATCGTCAGTACCAGGTCTCGAGTGAGGTGGTACTCGTGAGCGATGCGATCGAACAACGCTGCAAAGCGATCGCGGTCTTCAGGACGACTCAACTCCCGCACATAGTGATCGGCGATTTGCAAGTCCACTTTCGCCAGAGTCATTTCCACCTTCGAGACAGCCATTTTGAAAAACGGCCATTTCAAATAGAAATAGCGCAGCAGTTTCAAATGTTCCTGGGGTTCCTCCTCGAGGAACTCGTGTAACGCCGTCCCCACGCCGTACCAAGCCGGAAGCAGAAAACGGCTTTGCGTCCAGCTAAACACCCAAGGAATCGCCCGCAAACTTCCGATATCTTTCTTTCCCTTGCGACGGCGAGCCGGACGGGAGGAAATTTGTAACTGGCTGATTTCCTCGATCGGCGTAACCTGCATGAAGAAATCGATAAAATCCGGTTCCTCGTAAATCAGCGATCGATAGTGTTCGCGCGATCGCCAAGCCAGCTCTTCCATCGTCTCGTTCCAAGGATCGATATCGTCAAAACCCGACCCCAACAAACTCGATTGAATCACCGCCGAGGTCACCGTTTCCAGGTGATAAATCGCCAGTTCCGGAAGCGAGTACTTCGAGGCCAACACTTCCCCCTGTTCGGTGATTTTAATGCGTCCGTCGATGGTGCGACCGGGTTGAGCCAAAATCGCCTCGTAAGCCGGGCCGCCGCCGCGTCCGACCGAACCGCCGCGACCGTGGAAAATCCGCAATTTGACCCCGTAGGGATCGCCGACAGCTTGCAGGGCTTTTTGCGCTTTATGAATTTCCCAGTTGCTACTGAGGAAACCGGAATCCTTGTTACTGTCGGAATAGCCCAACATCACCTCTTGTAAAGCAGTGGGTCGCCGTCGAGGGTGGTCTCCGACACTTTCCCGTCCGTACCCGCCTTCTAACAAAGTGCGATAGAGGGGTAACTCGAACAGGTCTTTCATGACCTTGGGCGCCCGTTTGAGGTCTTCGACGGTCTCAAACAGGGGAATCACCATCAGGGTACCGCTTCCCGTAGCGGGGTCGTAGAGTCCCGCCTCTTTCGCCAGCAGCAGCACTTCCAGCAAATCGCTGGCTTGGCGGCTCATGCTGATGATGTAAGTTTGACAGAGTTCCGTCCCGAACTCCTGCTGTAACAGGCGCACGATGCGGAAGGTTTCGATGGTTTCCTTAGTCACGTCCGAGAAGGGAAGTTCCGTCGGAATCAGGGGACGGCGGGTTTTGAGTTCGCTGACCAACCATTCAACGCGCTCTTCTTCCGTGAGGTCGTCGTAGGGTTTGGGAAGCACTTGCAGGTATTCCGCCAGTTCGCCGATGGTGTCCGAGTGGCGAGAGGATTCCTGGCGAATGTCCAAATGCGCCAAGTTGAACCCGTAGATTTCCACTTGACAGATGAGGGTATCGAGTTCGCTACAGGTGAGACCCGTTTCGACCAGATTTCGTTGAATCAGTTGCAGTTCCGCCAGGAATTCCGACCCCGAACGGTAGATAGGGAGAGTTTCCGTTTCGCGAATTTGGACGCGCCAGTTTTCCGCGTGGTAGAGACTGAGGTTGCGATCGCGGGTATTTTCGAGCCGCTGTTGGATGTAGGCCAGTTTGAGCCGATAGGGTTCCTGGCGGTAGCGGATGGCGTGTCGATCGTAGACTTCGCTCATTTGCAACCGATCCTGTTCGACAGATTCGAGCAGTTCCGGTAGCACTTCGCTCCAGTGGAGGGACAAACTCAGGGATTCCGTGAGACTGTCGAGGGCGCTAATGTACTTTTCGAGTACCAAGTTGCGCTGGTAACAGGCAGTTTGCCAGGTAACGCGAGGCGTCACAGAGGGGTTTCCGTCGCGGTCTGCGCCCACCCAAGACCCAAACTGACAAAAATTGTAACTCGGCGGTTCCAGGTAGGGAAACGAGGCTTTGAGGGTGCGCTTTATGCGTTGATAGAGTTGGGGTACAGCGTCGAAGAGAACTTCGCGGAAATAGTGGAGGGTATATTCAACTTCATCGAGGACGGTGGGTTTGAACTGGTGCAGTTCGTCGGTACGCCACCAGAGCCGAATTTCCTCCATGAGCTGGTTTTCTAGGGCTTCCGCTTCCAGGGAGGAGGTCATCCCCACCGATCGCAGTCCGTCTTCAACGCGATCGAGCTGGCGGAGAATTTTCGCGATGCGCCGTTGTTTTCCGCGAATCGTCCGGCGCACGATTTCCGTCGGGTGCGCGGTGAAAACCAACCGGATATCGAGTTGGTCGAGGAGTTTTTGAATCAGTTGCGGCGGAACGTTAAGCTGTCGCAGTTTAGGGAACAGCGAACTAAAAGTACCTTTTTCCGGACGCACGCCACCGGGAACCTGGCTTTCGTTAGTACCATCTCCGAGTTCCTCGGGGGTATCGATGCGAGAAATGGTTTCTTCAGTAAAGGTGAGATTGTTACTGACGTTGGCTTTTTGCTGGTCTCGTTGTTCGTAGTGTTGTTCGACGATGTTAATCAGTTGGAAGTACAGCGCAAAGCCTCGCGCTGCGCGAATGGCGTCGTTGAGATCGAGCTGTTCGATTTTGGAAACAACAGGAGAATCCTTTAAATCCGGAGCTTGTCCCTCTTCCGATTGCATGGGGTTGAGTTCGCGCAGGAGATCGACCATCTGTTGACCGCATTCCTGTCGCAGAACGGACTCCCACAAATCTTCGACGACTTTGAGACGGTGGCGCAGTCGAACGTCTGAAGTGGAGGAGACGTTGAATTGGCGATCGGTTCTCTCAAGTGTTGGACTCATTTGGACTCAGTGAAGATTTTCGGATCGATCGAAATATATAGAGCGATCGTGCAAAGCTGCTATTAGTGTACGCTTGATAGCGATCGTGTCTGAGATCTATTAAAACGGCATGGGACAAACGGCCGCTTCCGAACCTGTGGCAGGGATGAAGGCGGAGTTTTCCCGAAAAACAGTTCATTTTGCTATAAATTCGTCACCTCGTCTGTAGCCCTTGAAACCTTTGTTCTGGGAAGAGGGGGAGACGGGGGAGACAGACGTAAGGTGCGTGACGCGGCCGGAAAAGGTCGCTGAAGTCAGGTCACTGTGGTGTTACCGCATCACGCACCGACCCCTCATCCCCTCATCCCCTCATCTCCTTATCTCCTCCTCGTCGTTGTAAAACAGCATGGGAAGGCGATCGCCGCGAAAGAGTTCTTCGCTAGTTTCGCCGAGTTCGACCAGGGACGCCAGAACCGCTCGAGAAGTCCAAACGGCGGCGATAATGGGAGCGGTGGCGACACCTAGGGCGATCGAAACAGGAGAGGCCGAAGGGCGAGGGGTGGAAGTGGTTGGGGTCGGTTCCATCAGAATTTCCTCCTTAAATTTTTCGGGTGACATTTTAAGTGAAAGCGTCGAAATCTGGGGTTTCCTTGGACGAGGGCAGCTTAGAGCTGGAAAAACGGTGGAAAAAGGCCGGTCAAACCATGGCGTTTCCTCGAATCCCAAGCAAACAAAAGACCAATCGAAACGGGGAAACATTGCCTTTGAAGCGGGTCTCAAGTTCAACATAAAACACCGTTTGACCCCGAGAAAAGTCCGGCGGACATTGAGTTTCCATCGAATCGATCTCGTAATCGAGCCGTTCGGGAAACAGAACGGAGTTCTCTCGATATGCCAAAATATGGCCAGCGCGTGCGATCGAAAAAAGCTTTCGTCGGAATCGACGCCTTCGCACCGTCTAGCACTCGCAGTCATTTCAGGACGCAACAGGTGGTACTCAACGCAGGCAACGCCCCGCGAGCGGGGACGACCGTCGATTTAACTGAATGGGCGCACGCCGCCCTCGGGATTCCCGAAGTCCGTCTCGTGGCCCGAGTTATCGGCACCGACCTCAAGGTTTGGTGTTGGGGTCAGGGTTGCCCCGACGCGCCTCGAGTGATGGCGCGGTTTTCTCAAGCCATTCACCAAGATTATCCCCTACCGGCCGGGACGCCGCCGATCGATCGAGTCTGTCTCTACGGTCGCGTTCTCGACGCCCCCGCCGCCAGCGCCCCCCCCTTCGAGACGCCCGATTGGACGGTGCGCTTTACAGTACGTCCCGCCGCCCCTCGGTCAGAGGAGGGAGAAACGGGGGTTCCCGTCCGTCGGGAGGTGAGATCGATCGAAGACCTATTCGGAACCATCGATCGCGCCCTGCAAGAGGTCGCCACCGATGTCTGGATAGCCGTCAAAAAAATCGAACCCCTGGCTGGGACGAACGCGCGGCGGTTGTGGGTGGCCTGCGAAGCCGCCTACGCCCCCGATCCCACGTTACTGGCGCGTCCCATCGCCTGTTGTTTGCGAAACTTGAACCTTCAGGACTTCCGCGAGGCCGTACTCCTGGGTCAAGTCAGCGGAGAAACCCGCCCCGAGTGGATGTTGCGGGTGGATTTGACGCCTCCCGATCGCACCGTCGAAGCCTGGGCGCGATGGGGAGACGTGGCCGCCATCGCCTATCGCCTCAACCGCGAAATCGCCCATTGGGGCGTCCAAATCTCCGCCGTTCAAAAGGAATCCACGTTACACCTAGTTTGTAGCCCCAGCCCCGACCGAACCGGAGGGGGCGATCGACCCTTCCCCCATCAAGCGGCGGTAGTCGAAAAACTCGAAACAGTCCTCAACCGCCTCGCCCCACGCGGTCTCCAAGGGGTCACCGCCTACGGCGTCGATACCCCCTACGAAGCCAGTTTTCCCGAACCGAAAGCCCCTTGCTGGGTCACTTGGTTGGACTTACCGGCCAAAACCCGCCCCGACCTGATACCGACGGCGCTAGAACTGGCTCGGGGGGGCAGTTTGACGGCGCTCACCTTCGTCCTCGAACGGCTGCTGAACCCCAACTTAGAAGAAAAACTCGCCACGGGCGGCGTGCGAGTCCAAATTCGCCGCAAAGGGGATCTGCTGCACGTGATGAGCGAAGGACTCACCTGTCCCTCTCAAGAGCGTGTGGGACCCTTGGTCGAGAAGTTCCTGCGTCAGTCGCAACTGTCCAACCTGGCCGGAGTACGGGTGTACGGACGCCGCAGCGGCCAGCGAAACCCGCGCTGGAAGTACGGCGTGGATTTCCGCCCTCGTTCCCAAGAACCGACGGAAGCTCCCGATTTTACAGCGGAGGAAACGCCCCCAACTCACGAACCCCCGGCGCCCGAACCTGTCCCGACGCCGAAGCCGCCCCAGCGATCGATCGATCGCTCCTTGACAGAGTGGTTGTGCGCCACGCCCCTGTTCCGTCCCCGCCAACCCTTACCGGAAGCCGCCGCCGAACCCGATCGCCGACCGGATACGAGCGCCAAAGCCGCCACAGTTTGGGCGTTGCTGGGAATGTTGCTGACGGTTCAAGCGGACTGGGTGACGAGCGAAATCCTCGAAAAACGAGAACGGGCGGCCATGATGCCCCCCTCAGTAGAAACGGAGGAAACCACACCGCCCCCCGACTACGCCATCGAAGTGCCAGAACTCCCCGAAGCCCCCGTCAACAAACCGGGGATTTTCGACGCTTCCGGCTTTACCGCCCCCACCAACGCGGCCACGGTGGTCAAAGCCTCCTCTTCGGGAGACGCGGCCATCGTTCCCGTTCCCGAGGCGGACTTTCCTACCTTCAACAGCCAGCAAATGGACCGCCAACTGGCGCTTTATCGCGAGTATATCGAGGAATTCGGCGTGCCTGACGCCCTGGTAGTGGGGTCGTCTCGCGCCCTGCGGGGCATCGATCCCGAAGTGCTGCAACAGGCGTTAGCCGAACAGGGCTATCCGGGGATACGGACGTTCAATTTGAGCGTGAACGGGGCGACGGCGCAGGTGGTGAATTTCTTGATTAGTGAGGTTCTGACGAGCGATCGACTCCCGCCGTTGATTATCTGGGCCGACGGCGCCCGGGCCTTCAACAGCGGCCGGGAAGACGTAACCTATAACGCCATCGTTCGATCGCCGGGATATCAAGAACTCGCCCGAGGCTTCCGTCCCATCGAAAGCGCCACGGAAACCGAGGAAAACACCCCCGATCGCACCCTGTTCGAGATCGTCGGCGATCGCTATCAGGTTCTCGACGAAAACCTTAACGAGGCCTTTTCCCAGTATTCTGCCACCTATCCCAAACGGGACACCGTAAAAACCTATTTCCAGGCGGCGATCGATCCCGATACGCCCTTACCGCCCTATCCCGAACCCGCCGCCACCGAGGAGGAGACCGCCGAACTTCCCGAAGACGAGCCGATTTTGCACTTCAACGGCTTCGTTTCCTTCCGCCAACAGTTCGACCCCACCGGATACTACTTACAACATCCTCGCGTGTCCGGGGCTTACGATGGCGATTACGCCGGGTTTGCGTTGAACGGGGTTCAATCGACGGCCTTTCGATCGCTGGTGGACTACGTACAGTCTCAAAAAATCGAGTTGGTGTTCGTCAACCTCCCCCTGACGGAAGACTATCTCGACCCAGTTCGATCGAAGCACGAACGGGAATTCGCCCAACATATGCTGGAACTGTCCCAGCAGTACGGCTTCGTGTTTCGCAACTTCTCCGGGTTGTGGCCGCAGAAAAACGAGTATTTCTCCGATCCCAGCCATTTAAACCGTTACGGGGCGGCCGCCGTCTCGCACCGACTCGCACAAAGTCCGATGGTGCCTTGGAGCGGCGACAACACTGAATAACGAGCTAAGCTGGAATCGAATCGATCGAATTCGATCGAACTCGATTCCTCGCCGTTCGTCTTTCACCCGTTTCTCGTCACGATGCACAAACCAGCCCGTTGGGTCTCTGCGTTTCCCCTACTGCTGGGGTCGGCACTTTGGATACAGCCGGGATGGGCAGCACCTCGCGATCCCGTTTCTTCCCGCCTCGAGACCAAAGCGCGGTTGCTCCCGTCTCTCTCGATCGATGCTGCCGAGATCCCAGCCCGAAAACGCACCCCGTTAAACCCCTCTCCGTCTAAAAATCCGTCGCGGTCTAAAAAAACGGACAGTTCTGCCACCCCCTCGTCCTCGTCTTCTCCCTCCGGGGAAACGTCCCCGTCTTTCGAGGACGTAGTGAAGGATACCCGCCACGTCAAAGGCCTGTTCGACCTCTACGTAAACGACGAGACGGGAGAATTGTATTTAGAAATTCAACCGTCTCAGTTCGATCGACTGCACCTGTTGGTCATGACCCTCTCACAGGGTTTGGGAGAATTTGGATTTCTCGAAGGATTGCCCCTCTGGGACGTTCCCCTCTACCTGCGCCGTCAGGACGATCGCGTGTTGGTGGTGGTACCCAACACTCACTTTCGCACCCGTCCCGGCGACCCCCAAGCCGCCGCCGTCGAACGCTCCTTTAGCGAATCGGTACTCTATTCCCTGTCTGTGGTGGCCACGCACCCAGAACGCAACAGCGTTTTAGTGGACTTACAGGAGTTACTGGTTCAAGGAGACCTCGCGGGACTGAACGCCCAATTAGCCACTCTCGCCTACAGCTTCGAGGCCGATCGCTCCTACGTTTCCCAAGTGCGCGGCTTTCCCGCCAATATCGAACTCGAGGCTATGTTGACCTTTTCCGGCCAACCCCTGGGCTTGTTTGAAAGCGTTCCCGACGAACGAGCTTTGTCTCTGGGGGTGCGCTACAGCCTCTCAGAACTGCCGGAAAACCCCAGCTATCGCCCCCGTTTGGCAGACAACCGCGTCGGTTATTTCGTTACCGCCTACCGCGATATCTCCGACCTCACCAGTCGCGATCCCTTCGTGCGATACGTACAACGCTGGCATTTAGAAAAACAAGACCCCAGCGCCCCCCTCTCGCCTCCCGTAGAACCGATCGTATTTTGGATTGAAAATACGGTCCCCGAAAAATATCGCGACGCCATTCGCGAAGGGGTGTTGCTGTGGAACCGCGCCTTCGAGCGGGCGGGATTCCTCAACGCCATTGAAGTGCGGCAAATGCCCGACGACGCCACCTGGGACCCGGCAGACGTGCGTTACAACGTCATTCGCTGGACGACGTCGTTTCGCTCGGGATTCGTGGGTCTAGGACCGTCGCGGGTCAATCCGCTGACGGGGGAAATCCTCGATGCGGATATTTTAATTAGCGCCGACGCGGTACGTTATCTGTCGCGAGAATACGATACCCTCGTCAATCCCCAGACGCAGCGGCTTTATGTGGATTTGCCCGGAGAGTTGCCGGGATGTTCGCCCCACGGCGACTGCGGGTCGGTGGGGGAGGATTCGCCCCTGTCTCAGTCTCTGGTGGGGCAGTTGCGATCGCGTTTTCGCGGCCATCGCTTGGGCTGTAGCTGTCGCGAATGTACCCGTCAGTTCCAAATGGGGGCGATGGCGCTTTCGCTGGTACGCGGCGTGTTACCGGGCGACCCGCAGATGGAACAGTACGTGAATCAGTACCTCCGCTATTTGGTCGTTCACGAGGTGGGGCATACGCTGGGATTGCGACATAATTTTCACGGCAGTACGTTGTTGGGATTCGACGAACTCAACGAGACGGAGATTTCGCAAAGTCAGGGGTTGAGCGGCTCGGTGATGGATTATTTACCGCCGAACATCGCGCCGTCTGAGGCGGAACAGGGAGACTTTTTCCCGACGCAGATCGGACCTTACGATGAATGGGCGATCGAATACGGATATACTCCGGTGGAGGGGATTTCGCCGGCCGAGGCGCGGCAGAGGTTGGAGGCGATCGCCGATCGCGCTCCGCAACCGGATCTCGCTTATGGGACAGATGAGGATTTGTGGTCGGAAATCGATCCGGCGGTGAATTGGTTCGATCTCAGCGGCGATATGCTCGCACATGCTCGGTCTCAGATGGAACTGGCGCGGCAAATGTGGCAACAGCTCGATCGCAATCCCCCCACCAACGAGGACGATTACGATGCCTTGCGAGTTCGCTTTGATTTCGTGATGCAGTTTTATTTCCGCCAAGCGCGAGTGTTGTTGAAATATATCGGCGGACAGTCTTTCGATCGATCGCGCGTCGGCGACTTCGCCGAACCCCTATTCGAGCCAATTCCCGTGGCGGAACAACGGGCGAGTTTGGAAGCGTTGCAAGAGTACGTTTTCGCCCCGGACGCCTTCGAGTTTCCGCCGGAATTCCTCAATCAGTTAGCCCCCTCTCGCTGGTATCACTGGGGTAGTACGCCGCCGATGTCTCGGTTGGACTACCCGATTCACGATCGCATTTTCGCCTTTCAGCGCCTCGTGTTGCGATCGCTGTTGTCGGGAGAACGGTTGACGCGCCTGCGGGATTTGGAGGTAAAAACCCAACCGGGAGAGGCTCTGACGCTTCCGGAACTGTTCGAGACTCTCTATCGCGGTATTTGGACGGAAGTTTTACAGGGACGCCGGGTTCCGATGAATATTTCCAGTTTTCGGCGATCGTTGCAGCGGGAATATCTGAATTTGACCGTCGAGATGGCTCTCGGACGCAGCGAAGTCCCCGAAGACGCCCGTACTTTAGCGCGGTACGAGTTACAGCAACTCGATGAGGATATCGAAGCGGTGTTGCGCCGTCACGACGACGATATCGATACCTACACCCGCGCTCATCTCGAAGATACGCGATCGCGCATCCGTCAAACCCTCGATGCCCAGGTGTTCGGTCAGTAGTCCCAAATTCCAAAACTTGATGATACCCTGTAGGTTGGGTTGAGCCAACGCGAAACCCAACCTTTAGGGAACCTTTAGGGGGGCGAAATCGGGGGGATTTGGCGAAAAAGCTATGGCAAAACCATGGAGCTATAGCTGGGATTGAGCTGACACCAGACCCAACATCCTTTGTGGGGTAACGACTTCGCTTTTTGGAAAAAAACCTAAAAAACCAGCGAGGGAAGCCATAAAAAACCGATTTTTGAGTTTGGACTCTGTTTAAATAGGAAAAAGCGCCTATCCGTTCCCTAAGAGTTATTAAATCTTAGATCTAAATCTTAGATCCCAAATCTTAGATCCCCGGCATCTTGAAGATGCCGGGGATCTAGACCGAAACTCCTCTAAATTAATAATTTGTAAAACTCTTTGGATCGAATTTTGAATTTTTGTTTTAATATGTTTTAATATTTTTTAATATGTTTCGTATTTTTTGGTGAGATTTACTTAAATTTTGTATAAATTTAAAAATTATGAATTTAAAAATATCGCAAACAAGTAAAAATACTATTCAAACAGGAGCGATCGAACCCCTTAAGCCAGAGGCAACCCCTTAAAAAAACATGACCTTTGTATCGATTTTATACGGCTTGTTTTTACTCGGCACAGTACTCCTGTACTGGAGCATCAACAACCGTCCCTTTCGACTGGTATTAATCCTCGTTGCCAGCTTAGTCTTTTACGCCTCCATCCAACTGCAATCCGTACCCTTATTGGTATTGAGCATTGCCGTAAACTTCGGAATCGGGCTGTATCTCGGCGAAAACACCGTTGCCAAACCCCACGGCAAAGACTGGAATATTTCCAACCAAAACTGGCAAGAAAAAGAGCAAAACTGGCAACAGCGGCGAGGCTGGATTCTCGCCGGAGGTATTATCTTCAACGTCTTAATGTTGCTGGGATTCAAATACGCTCCCTTTGCCATTCCCTCCCCCGAATCCGCCGCCGAATCCCAACAAATTCTCGGCTGGCTCGATCCCTATCTCATCGCCCCTTTGGGCTTAAGTTTTTTCTCATTTGAATGTATCGCCTATCTCATCGACGTATATCGCGGTGCCCCTGCCAGTCGCAGCTTTCTCGAATTTTCCGCCTATAAATTCTTCTTTCCCAAACTGATTTCCGGTCCCATTACCCGCTTTCACGAGTGGAACGAACAGTGGAAATCCCAACATCCCCTGCGCGTCGAACAAGTAACAGACGGCTTGTGGCTAATTGCCAGCGGCGCCATTAAAAAAGGACTTCTGGCCGATAATATCGCCATTTTCGTCAATCTATGTTTTGAAAACGTCCAACGGGCTGGAAGTACCGATTTACAGTTAGCGACTCTCGCCTACGGCTTGCAACTGTACTTAGACTTTAGCGGTTACGTAGATATGGCGCGGGGAAGCGCCCTGTTGTTGGGGTGGAACCTGCCGCAAAACTTCAATTTTCCCTATTTAACCACCAGTATCGCCGACTTTTGGCGGCGCTGGCACATGACGCTGGGGAGTTGGCTGCGAAATTACCTCTATTTCCCCCTCGGCGGTTCCCGGCGAGGGTTGGCGAGAACCTGCGCTAACTTAATGGTGGTGATGCTGATTGCTGGAATTTGGCACGGTGGCGCCACGGCGGGAACGAATCCGGCGGGATTTGTTCTGTGGGGGGCGATTCACGGTGGCGCCTTGGTGGCGCATCGCCTGACAGATACCCTGTCGCGGCGACAGGCTTGGCTGGCGGCGGCGTGGCGCAGTCTTCCCGGTGTGGTGTTGGGTTGGCTGCTGACTCAGGGAATGGTGTTTTTCTCGTGGATTTTCTTCCGCTTACCGGATTTGAACGAGTCGGGGTGGGTGGTGCGTCATCTGTGGAACCACGAAAGAGACGCGCAATTCGTGCAGAAGGTATATGTAGAGACGATCGGATTGATGCCGGAACAGTTAAGCTTGATGTTTGGGGCGATTGTCGTGGCGATGGGCATTGCCTATTTGTTCGATCGCGGCTTGAAGGTTCAATTAAACTGGCCGGTGAAGATGATGCTCGTTCCGATTTGTCTGTATGCCGTGTGGTTGTTTGCGCCTGAGAACAGTTTGCCCTATATATACTTCGATTTTTAAGAGGAGGCGGGGCTATCCCCGAATCGGTGCGAGGCTGCTAGTCTTGAGTTAGAGAGTTTGCGAAAACGCTCGTGACCAGGGCGAGGCAGCAACGTAGGATAATGTAAGTACTGTGTCCCGAGACACGCGAACGGGTCAACTCGACGCGATTCCACTGCGACGGAAACCAGCCATGAGTACGATTTTAATCGTTGAGGACAGTACAGCCCAACGGGAAATGATAGCCAACCTCCTGAAAAATCAAGGGATGCAGGTGGTTCAAGCTAAAAGCGGCACTGAAGCGCTGAAGTATTTGAAAAGCCATCAGCCCGATTTGGTGGTTCTCGATATTATTATGCCCAATCCCAACGGCTACGATGTATGTCGCAAGTTGAAGGGGCATCCTCGCACGAAGAACATTCCTGTGATTATGTGTTCTTGTAAGGGGGAAGAGTTCGATCGATATTGGGGGATGAAAGTCGGGGCGGATGCGTATATCTCGAAACCTTTTCATCCTGATGAGTTAATCGATGCGGTCAATCAGCTATTGTAGGGAGTCTTCTGGATATACGGTGGTTTTCTGAGGTCAGCGAAATCGCTGAGTGGAAGTCCACAATGACTTGTAAGTTTACCTGAAAATCCCCGGACTTTCTGAGATTCCGAGGATCTGGACAGTCTGGACAGAGGAAGTGGAAAACAGGGGAAAAGCAGTCGCCATCGGGACGATCGATCTACAATCAAAGCTTAAAATCAAAACGCCGTTGCCAGAGACGATCGATCGTGACTCCCTTTCAATTTACCTCTCCTTTCCAACCTACGGGCGACCAACCGCAAGCGATTCGACAACTCACGGAACGCCTCAAACGCGGAAACCGCTTCCAAACTCTCCTCGGTGCCACGGGAACCGGGAAAACCTACACGATGGCCAAGGTTATCGAAAACCTGGGAAAACCCACGTTGGTCTTGGCGCACAATAAAACTCTGGCGGCGCAACTTTGCAACGAGCTGCGATCGTTCTTTCCTCACAACGCGGTCGAATACTTTATTAGTTATTACGATTATTACCAACCGGAGGCGTACATCCCGGTTACTGATACTTATATCGAGAAAACGGCCTCGATTAACGAGGAAATCGATATGTTGCGCCACTCGGCGACGCGATCGCTCTTCGAGAGACGGGATGTTATCGTGGTCGCCTCCATTAGCTGCATTTACGGGTTGGGGATTCCCAGCGAATACCTCAAAGCTTCGATTCCCCTCGAGGTGGGACAGGAAATCGACCAACGCCAGATGTTACGGGATCTCGTCGGCGTTCAGTATACGCGAAACGATGTGGAGATGGGACGCAGTAAGTTTCGGGTGAAAGGGGATGTGGTGGAAATCGGCCCCGCTTATGAAGATCGCATTATTCGGGTGGAGTTCTTTGGGGACGAAATCGATGCGATTCGCTATATCGACCCGGTGACGGGGGGGGTGTTGCAAAGTGTCGATCGGTTGCGGATTTATCCGGCCCGCCACTTCGTTACGCCGGAGGAACGCCTCGATCTCGCCTGTGATGAGATTCAAGCGGAACTGGAGGAACGCCTCGAACAGTTGGAAAAGGCGGGGAAACTGGTGGAAGCGCAACGACTCGCGCAACGGACGCGCTACGATTTGGAGATGTTGCGCGAGGTGGGATATACCAACGGGGTGGAAAATTACGCGCGACATCTGGCGGGGAGACAGGCGGGGGAACCGCCGGAATGTTTGGTGGATTATTTTCCCGAGGATTGGCTGTTGGTGGTGGACGAGTCTCACGTGACGGTTCCTCAGATTCGCGGGATGTACAACGGCGATCGATCTCGCAAACAGGTGCTAATCGAACATGGGTTTCGGCTTCCGAGTGCGGCGGACAACCGACCGTTGAAGGCGGAGGAGTTTTGGGGGAAAGTCAAGCAGTGTGCGTTCGTGTCGGCGACGCCGGGAGATTGGGAAATCGAACATTCTCAGGGAAATGTCATCGAACAGATTATTCGACCGACGGGGGTGGTAGACCCGGAAATTTTCGTGCGTCCGACGGAGGGTCAGGTGGATGATTTGTTTGGGGAAATTCGCCATCGCGTGGGGTTGGGGGAACGGACTCTGGTGACGACGTTAACGAAGCGGATGGCGGAAGATTTGACGGAGTATTTGCTCGATCGCGGGGTGCGGGTGCGCTATCTGCATTCGGATATTGGATCGATCGAACGCATTGAGATTTTACAGGATTTGCGACAGGGAGAATTCGACGTTCTCATCGGTGTCAATTTGCTGCGGGAAGGGTTGGATTTACCGGAAGTGTCCTTGGTGGCGATTTTGGATGCGGATAAGGAAGGGTTTTTGCGGGCGGAACGATCGCTGATTCAAACCATCGGACGGGCGGCGCGTCACGTGCGGGGTCAGGCGATTCTCTATGGGGATAGGCTGACGAAAAGTATGGAAAAGGCGATTTCGGAAACGGAACGCCGTCGCAAGATTCAGTTGGAGTACAACCGCAAGCACAAGATTACGCCGAAACCGGTGGTGAAAGCCATCGACAATTCGATTTTGGCGTTTTTGGAGATTTCTCGACGCCTCAACGCGCAACAATTGGAAACGGCTTACGAGCATTCCGAGGAGATTCCGTTAGAACAGATTCCGGAGTTGATTCAGCAGTTGGAGGCGCAAATGCAGGAGGCGGCGAAGAATTTGGAGTTCGAGGAGGCGGCGAAATTGCGCGATCGCATCAAGCATTTGCGAGATAAGTTGGTGGGGCGATCGTCGTAGGGGGAGGTCGTCGATCTAGGGGCGATCGAGATGCAAAAATCCGGTCTGCGGCTCGATCGCAACCCTTCCCAACCGAGCAATTCGTGATATAATAGGAGTCTTGCAGACCGCTTTTGGATATCTACTGCGGGCGTAATTCAGTGGTAGAATGTCAGCTTCCCAAGCTGAACGTCGCCGGTTCGAGTCCGGTCGCCCGCTTTCCTCATCGAACTGTTTTGAATATCGGTTAAATATTCGGTTGTTGCGATCGACCTCGCTTTTCTCTGGAAAATGCGATCGCCGTCTCTGTCGTGACGTCTTCCCATACCCGAGGGCGGCGTTACACTAGAAATGCAAGAACTGCACTCTACATCACCGATATCCACGAACGGCCGAACATGAAAGCTCAACGGACTCTCGCTTGGTTGAAGACAAGATTCAAAAACGCATCGACGACGGAGACCCCTCGCCCCAAAACGGGCGCCAACTGGCGATCGATCGCCGCAACTTGGGCGCTGGTACAAGTGCTGTTATTGGGAAGCCCCGCCCTAGCACAGCGGGAATCGAAGGAGATGTCCTACAGTGCGTTCCTTGAAAAAGTCGAGAACGGCGAAGTCCGAAAAGTCGATCTCGACCCCGCCCGCAACAGCGCCCGCGTTACCCTGGCCAATCAGGGGGAAGAGGAAGCGCCCTACGAAGTGCGTCTGTTTGAAGAAAACCCGGAACTGATTCAGCGGTTGCGCAGTAACGAGGTCGAAATCGACAGCAACCCCACCCCGGACAACAGCTTCGCCATCGGTATTTTAGGGCAACTGCTGTTGATTCTGGTGTTGATTGGCGGCTTGATGTCGATCGTGCGTCGCTCTTCGCAGTCGGGAAACAACGCCCTCAACTTTGGGAAATCCCGGGCGCGGTTCCACATGGAAGCGAAAACTGGCGTCGCCTTCGACGATGTAGCTGGAATTGAGGAAGCCAAGGAAGAGTTGCAAGAAGTCGTCACCTTCCTCAAACAACCGGAACGCTTCACGGCGATCGGGGCGAAAATTCCGCGCGGCGTGTTGCTTGTCGGCGCACCGGGAACGGGGAAAACTCTGTTATCGAAAGCCATTTCTGGAGAAGCGGGGGTTCCGTTTTTTAGTATTTCTGGTTCGGAATTCGTCGAGATGTTCGTGGGCGTCGGCGCCTCGCGGGTGCGGGATTTGTTCCGCAAAGCTAAGGAAAACGCCCCTTGTTTGGTGTTCATCGATGAAATCGACGCGGTGGGACGCCAGCGGGGAACGGGAATCGGCGGCGGAAACGACGAACGGGAACAAACTCTCAATCAGTTGTTGACGGAGATGGACGGCTTTGAGGGGAACAGCGGAATTATCGTCATCGCCGCCACGAACCGCCCCGACGTGCTGGATACCGCCCTGTTGCGACCGGGACGGTTCGATCGACAGGTAACGGTGAGTTTACCGACCTACAACGGACGGTTGGGGATTTTGCAGGTTCACGCCCGCAATAAGAAACTGGCCCCGGACGTTTCTTTGGAGAAAATCGCTCGCCGCACGCCGGGACTCTCGGGGGCGGATTTGGCGAACCTCCTCAACGAAGCGGCGATTTTGACGGCGCGTCGCCGCAAGGACGCGATTGGGGAGTCGGAAATCGAAGACGCCATCGATCGCGTCACTATCGGTTTGAAGTTGACGCCTCTCCTCGACAGTAAGAAGAAACGCATCATCGCCTATCATGAAATCGGCCACGCCATGATGATGACGCTGTTGAAGAATTCTGACCCCCTGAATAAGGTGACGATCGTACCGCGTTCTGGCGGTATTGAGGGCTTCGCGCAACCGGTGTTGAACGAGGATATGGTGGATAGCGGGCTGTATTCTCGCAGTTGGCTGCTCGATCGCATTCGCATTTCCCTCGGCGGACGGGCGGCGGAAACGGTGGTCTTTGGCGATGCGGAAGTCACTATCGGCGCCGGCCAGGATTTGAAGGTGGTGACAACGCTGGCGCGGGAAATGGTGACGCTTTACGGAATGTCGGATTTGGGTCCGATGGCGCTGGAAAGTCCTAATAACGAGGTGTTTTTGGGACGGGATCTCATGCCCAGTTCGGAACATTCTGAGGAGATGGCGGTTCAGATCGATCGACAGGTTCGCACCATCGCTCAGAAATGTTTTGAGGAAACTTGTCAGATTTTACGGGACAATCGCCCTTTGATGGATCGCTTGGTGGATTTGCTCATCGAGAAGGAGGAAATCGATGGGGACGAGTTTCGCCGCATCGTAGCCCAACACGCGACGCTTCCGGAACGCCAACTTGCGGGGACGGCTAGTCCGTCTGAAGCGACTGTTGGCTAATCGTTTAAGCACTAATTTGTCCGATCGCGGCTAGACATCCCGGCGATCGCTATATCGCAACCGTGTTTTCACTCAGTCAGGGGACGAGGTTCGTCCCCTGATTTTGTTGTGGCAATTTTCCGTAAAGCTACGGATGTGGTTTGGGGAACGCCTCGATAGGCGGTTTCAAAATTCGGTGAATCGACGCAGAATCTCAGAGGGTTCGTCGATCGATCGCCATCAGCCGAGAGAAGTTTTATCGGAATTACGTATTATCTTTGGATTTTTTAGGGCAGATCTGCGTAATTTCTATGAGTTTTTAAAACCCGTATAAAGACGGTTTTAAAAGCTATTAAAGAGCTGCTAAACTCTATTGACATAGGGGTTAAAAGAAAATTAACTTGAATTTAGCTCGTTCTATTTCCGGTTTGTTTCTGATTTCGATCGTCGCAAAATTTACATTTCCTCATCGATTTTAATCGATTTTAACCGAACGTAAATTCGAGAAATAAAACGAAAAAAACTGCGATGGATCGTCAATCTCTGACTGCTCGGTTTGCCTAGAGGGTTTCAACTATGTCCGGTGTTCTAACAAAGGCTGTCTCGACTTGTACCGTTTTCTCCCTGTCCCTGACGGGAGCGTTCGGATTCGCCTCTTCCGCCGGCGCCTTCAGTATCTTTTTCGGAGAAGACCTCAACCAAAGTGCGACGCAACCCCTGACGGAGTACCGCAACGCTCTGCAAGCCGAAACCGACTTTCTCTCCAATCTCGTCGGTGTCGGAACGGAAACCTTTGAAGGATTTCCCGTCGCCACCCCCGATCCCATTACCTTAGACTTTGGCGAGGCGGGAACTGCTACCCTCAACGGACAGGGCATTATGAACGCTGTCGTGGAAGGGGAAACGAACGGATACGGACGCTACGGTATCTCGAAAACCAACTATTGGGAAACCAACGCCGCCGGGAACAACTTCGTGGTGGAATTCAGCCAAGCCGTCGCCGCCTTTGGCTTCTACGGTGTGGATTTAGGCGACTTCGGCGGGGAACTGATGTTAAACCTCACCCTCGCTAACGGCGGAGAAACCTTGATCGCCGTTCCCAATACGGTGGGAAGTTACGGCAGTACGGACGGTTCGGTGTTGTATTTCGGCGCGATCGCCGACAGTGCCGACGAATTGTTTACCAGTCTTTCGTTTAATATGACTGCCCCCGGTACGGGCATATTTTCCGATATCTTTGCTTTCGATAACATGACGGTGGGGTCGCTGTCTCAGGTCAAACAAGAGTCCTCTGGGGACGTGACAGATGTAGCATCTGAGCCGACTCCGCCAACTCAAGACGTTCCCGAACCCATGTCGGCGATCGCTCTGTTGTTGGTGGGTGCGGTGGGTACTCGCAGTCTGCGGAAGCTAGAGAAGTCTTAACGCCCGGACGTTCCCCCTTGAAAGGTCTGTTTAATATCTCTGTTTAGGATCTCTGTTTAGTATCTCTGTTTAGTATCTTGATTTTCTCTCCAAGATAGAGTCCTGGCAGTCTCACCAGTTCCCCGGCATCTTCGAGATGCCGGGGATTTTGTCGATCGTCGTCCTTTCCGTATTTTTGGGTAGTGCGATCGATATCACAGCCTTTTGCCCCCTCATATCACCGAATTTTTGTGGATGCGATCGCCCGGATAGGGGTATCGCATCACCGTAAATATACTGAAAAAATCACCGTAACTGTTGCTGGCGATCGCGGTGTAATTCCCCAAGGCGGGAGATACTGAAACCATCGAGTTCAGAAGTGCCTGCCATGTTTCCCCAACTGCAACTCCTCCCCGGCGCAATCTCTGCCATCCTCGCTTCAGTAACAGACCGGGGATATATCACCCTCAGCGATCGATACGGACTCATGGCCGCAATTCTCGACGACAGCCTCGACGAAATCGATCGCCGCTCGGCCAACCGCCTGCTACGAGCGGTCTTGCGGGGACGAGTGAAAGTCGTGGACGACCTCTGTCTCACCTGAAACGCGACTTCAGAACTCGATTTCAGAACTCGATCGAATTTTCTCTGATGCCTCTGACGCGATAGTTCCTCATGTTTTCCCCCGATGCCATATCGGGGGTTTTTTTTGCGGTGGCGTCCGTTGATGGCCCGCAATGGGCTATAACAGACACAGCTTGAGGCGCAAGAACTCCGTTCTGCTTCGCGATCGAGGATTTCTATGTCCGACCCCAAAACCGACCCCAAAACCGACCCCAAACCCACCCCGAAAATTTCCGCAGTCATCTGCACCCACAACCGCGACAACTATCTCGGCGCCGCCATCGACAGCTTGCTTCACCAGCAAGACTTCGACGATTACGAGGTTGTCGTGGTCGATAACGGCTCCACCGACGGCACCCAAGCTGTGGTTGAGGAACGATTGCCCCATCCCCGCCTGCGCTACGTCTGGGAACCCACCCTCGGACTCTCTATCGCCCGCAACCGAGGCGCTCGCGAAACCACCGCCCCCATCATCGCCTATCTCGACGACGACGCCGTAGCCAGTCCCACCTGGCTCAAACATCTAGCCGACGCCTACGATACCAACGACAAACTGGCGATCGCTGGCGGTAAAGTCACTCTCATCTGGCCCCAAGGCGTGACACCTCCCCCCTGGTTGTCGGAAAATTTATCCGGAAACCTAGGACTCTACGACCTCGGCGACGAGGTGGTGTCGATTACGCAACCCGGCCTCACGCCGCGCGGTCTCAACTACTCCATCCGCCGGGAATTCCTCGATCGAATCGGCGGCTTCGACCCCAATCTCGGCCGCGTCGGGAAAAAACTCCTCTCTAACGAGGAACTCTACACCACCGAAAAAGCCTTACAACTGGGGTGGCGAGTGGCCTATCTCCCCGAAGCCCTCGTCGCCCACAACGTCGCCCCCGAACGGATCGATCGAACCTGGTTCCTGCGTCGAGGGTGGTGGCAAGGCATCAGCGAATGCTATCGCGAACAGCTTGCGGGTAGTGCGGGTCCGCCTCAGTTATTACGGGGCGGCGAACGCATCCTTCGCGGCTTGTACAAGGCGGCGAAATACTCCCGAGATCCGGCTCGCCGCTTTGATAATCTAGTATATGCCTACGGTCAGATCGGCTATCTTGTTTACGCCGTTCAGGGAATGCTCTCGCCACCGTCTGAGTCTCGTTAATCCCGATCTGTACTGCACCTTTTCTTCCCATTCATCTTCTGACCCCCTACGCGATTAGCTCATGTCTTCTTCTGCCAATCCTCCTGCTAAAGTTCCCGTTTCCGTCCTCATTCCGGCGAAAAACGAAGAAGCCAACCTTCCGGCTTGTCTTGAAAGTGTGTCCCGAGCTGATGAAGTGTTCGTCGTCGATTCTCAAAGTGAAGATCGATCGAGTGAAATTGCGGAAAGTTACGGCGCGAAGGTGGTGCAATTTCACTTTAACGGTCGCTGGCCGAAAAAGAAAAACTGGTCGCTCGACAATCTTCCCTTTAACAACGAATGGGTGTTAATTGTCGATTGCGACGAACGGATTACGCCGGAATTATGGGACGAAATCGACGAAGTGGTTCGCCAAAACGATCGCGATGGCTACTATCTCAACCGTCGCGTATTTTTCCTCGGTGTTTGGATTCGTCACGGCGGTAAATATCCCGATTGGAATTTGCGCCTGTTCAAGCATAAAGTGGGACGCTATGAAAACTTGAACACGGAAGAAGTGCCGAATACGGGTGACAACGAGGTTCACGAACATGTTGTTTTGCCGACGGAAGCGGGATATCTGAAAAACGATATGCTGCACATCGATTTTCGGGATATTTACCATTGGTTGGCACGACACAATCGCTATTCAAATTGGGAAGCGCGAGTCTATTATAATTTGCTGACCGGACAAGGTGATGACGGCACTATCGGCGCGAATTTGTTCGGCGATTCGGTTCAGCGCAAGCGTTTTTTGAAAAAGATTTGGGTGCGGTTGCCATTTAAACCTTTGTTGCGCTTCGTGTTATTTTATATTCTTCAGTTGGGATTTTTAGACGGTCGTGCGGGGTATATTTACGGTCGTTTGTTGAGTCAGTACGAGTATCAAATTGGCGTCAAACTTTACGAACTTCGCAAGTTTGGTGGTCAGTTAAATAAGAAAGACGAAAAAAACGCCCCGCCGAAAGCAACGCAATCGGTGTCTTGAATCTCTTGAGTTAAATCTCTTGAGTTAAATCTCTTGAGTTAAATCTCTTTGAGATTTAGATCGGAGATTTAGATCGAGTCGCTCTTGTCTGAGATCCCCGGCATCTTGGAGATGCCGGGGATCTGGTGTTGGGATTTCCCCGTTACGTCATTGTCGGTAACGCGGCGATCGCTGCAGCGACGGGGGAACCGGGACGACCAAAACACTCTTTTTCGAGAAAACAGGTTATCGAGAACGCTCGAAATTTCTAGTTTTTATAGTGTGTTTTTGTAGGTTAACCAGCCCTATATTTGAATATTTTATCACATTGGTATTGATCGCACTGTTACGATACACTAAAAAATGTTAAAATTGAAGAGATATAATCCAAAAAAATCGACCCACTCTGAAAGGAATCGAAATTTCAAGACCATTATGGATCTTCTCCCGCTTTTAACCTTTGTTGCAGACCGCGCCAGAATAAACTTTAATAAGAAAGTCCGAAACGTTGCAGAAGCTCAGGAAAAATTCTTATTCAATCTTCTTAAACGCTATAAATATACCGAACTCGGACAACAGTATAAAATCGGCGAAATTCAATCGATCGAGCAGTTTCAAGCGCGGATTCCAGTTCTGGGTTATACCGCTTACGAACCTTACGTTCGACGGATTGCCGATGGGGAATCGAACGTTTTAACCTCCGATCCGGTGGTGTATCTCAATCGCACGAGCGGGTCAACGGGAAAACAAAAACTCATCCCGGTCACGCGGCGTTTTCAAAATATATTAGGTTGGGCGAATCTGGTCAGTTTGGGATTCCTCGTCCACGGGTTAAAAAAGCGGGGTAAAAAACTCGGCAAAAACCTGGTTCTCAATGCCTTAGAAGCCCCGAAATATACCCAAGGCGGCATTGAATACGGATCGGCCGGCCCGGGGGTGTTAAAAATGGGGTCGTTTCTCTACAAACAGCTTTTCGTTCATCCCCTGGATACCTTTAAACCGCAAGATTACTTCGCGCGATCTTACACGGCGTTGTTGTTTGCATTGCGAGACTGTCCCACCAGTATCGGCAGCAATTTCCCGATGGTGATTTTGCAGCTTTGTAACTGGTTGGAGGAGTACGCTGAAGCGTTAATTGAAGATATCGAAACGGGATCGATTGCCCCTTGGTTGAAACTCGAACCGGAACTGCGGGTGAGTTTGGAAGCGCAACTGATGCCCGATGTCGATCGAGCGGCGGAGTTACGCAGTATCCTAAAAACAGAAGGTCGTCTGCTACCCCGTCTCGTTTGGCCGGGATTGTCTTGTTACACCACCGCCAGAGGCGGAACCTCGGATTTTTATTTGCAGCGATTCCCCGAATATTTTGGCGATATTCCCGGCTTTGGGGCGGTGTTTGCTTCGGCGGAAGGAACCTTTAGTATCTATCCCGATTTGGATACGGACGGCAGTGCGTTAGCGGTGGAAACGGGCTTTTTCGAGTTCGTTCCGCCGGAGGAATGGGATAGCGAACATCCGAAAACTTTGCGACCCAGCGAGGTGAAAGTGGGAGAATACTATCGACTACTCGTCACCAATCACAGCGGATTTTATCGCTACGATATCGGTGATGTGTTTCAGGTGGTTGGATTTTACGAGGAAGCGCCGTTAATCGTGTTTCGATATCGTCGCGGGGGCTTGTTGTCTTCAACGACGGAAAAAACGACAGAATATCACGTCACCCAAACCATGCAAATTTTGCAAGATAAGTTTGCAATTCGCTTTGAAGATTTCTGTATTACCCTTTCGGATAACGAATTTCCGGCGCGATATTTGGTGAATGTGGAACTGGCACCGGGATATCATCTCGACGATGCGGAAGGCTTTATTGAAGCGTTCGATCGCGTGTTAAAGGAGGTTCATATCTATTATCAAGTGAAGCGGGATATGTCCATTCCGCCGCCGCGCCTGCAAATTTTGAAGCCGGGAAGTTTTGAAATCGTACGTCGCCGACAAGTGGAACGGGGAATCCCAGCTTATCAACTGAAGTTTCCTCATATTAGCGAAGACCGCTCGATCGTGGCGGATTTGGAAGTCGAACGAGCGGTTCAGTTCGGGTCGCGAACGGCTTAAAAACCGGTCGAGATCTTGACAAATTTTTCGATTGATGATTTAAAAAGATGATTCGACCTGGATTCGCGATCGCCTGTGAAATAAATGTCTTTAAATGCTCGATCGAACGATTCGTTTTATCCGTTAAAAAATGCCCTCTTGTCATTAAAAATTGCTCGAAGTCTGGGCTTTGGCCTTGAGAAAGCTCAGGGGGGAAACAGCCCCACCGCTCAACAGTTATTAAGCGATGCTCCTCTGTTGAGCGAGCTGTTCGATCGACGCATTGCCATTTTAGAGGGATGGTCGGATTTTCAAAATAGTGTGAAAGCGTTTCAGGTATTTGGATTGTTGAGCGATACCGTTCGACCCTATTGGGAATCGCTCGAGGATTTACAGCATCAGACATCACAAGGAAACTTGCAAGCTTCGTGCCATCTAAACGCCCGAAAACGGCAGTTTTTAGTCAGCCGAAAAAACTCGAAAAACGCGGTAATTTTTAACCCCGAAGACCTCACAGACGAGGTATTAAAAACCGTTGATGTGCTACAGGTTGCACTGTGGGAAGCCTTGCGAGATCGCTCGATCGTCTGTACCACCTCCACGAACTTCGGTTTGGCGTTACATGAAATCTTGCATCGCTTACAAACGATTGCGATTCCCTACGGCGATCACGCGGTGTCCGTTCTCAACCTCGATGAAGTCAAACTGACGATTTGGTGTCCGAAACGGGGTTCGGCGATTATGCGGGATGAAAAAGACGACATCCTGACGCAAAAAGTCAAGAGTAGTTCGTTAAAATGCCAACTGCGACGCTACGATACGCGGGAAGAACGGGATAGAAACGCCATCGGTCAAGTCCTCGAAGAGTCGGGAATTTTTTTTCCGACTACGCCGCAGTCTCCCGAGAATTTGACGGTAATTTTAGAAGCAATATTTCAAGAAAAACCGCAGATTAAAACTCAAGTTTCCGACGTCACTTTAACGCAACTAACATCGCCAATTCGAGGAGGGATTTTCGGGGCGATCGTGCCGTATTTATGCTTACTCGAAAATGTCATTCAACGGGATAGAATCGAACAGAGTCCGCAGGAGATTCAAAACAGTCGCGTCCTGTCGCTGTACAATCCCACCTCTATCGGTGCCACGTTAGCGGGATTTATTGAAGGCGATCGCTTGTTGCACTGTTCGGGAGTTTTATCGGGGTTGCATCCTCGAGAACGGTCGTTGTTCGATCGTGAATTTCCCCGACTCACACAGTATTTAGAAACTGCTAAAAACGGCTTACCGTTTAAAACCGCCGTTTGTGCTGTTCCAGACCATCATACCCGTCCCGGTATTGCGGGAGCCTTTAACGTGGAAACTCCCCATATTCCAGGGGACGGTAAAAAGTTTATGGGGTTGGGGTCGAGCGGTTTTCCGAAAAACAGCTTGCTGAAAGAAATTGTCTCCAAAAGTATCGATATTGGCGGTGCGTTTTGCGGCAAATCTCACGTCTATCCCACTACCCATACGATGGGGTATATTGCGGCGGCGTTAGTGTTTGCCAACGACCTGAAATATGGCAGTAAGGCTCGTTTGCCAGAACTGGCGGGATCGTTTGCTGTGGCGGGAATTTTGCAGCAGGCGATCGAGCAGAACCAACTGTCTCCGGAAGAGGTGGCTTGGGTTTTGCGAAAAACCGGAATCGGCTTGAGAGAATTTTTGGCGTTAAATTCCGAAGACTATGGAAGTGCCAATGAGTTTTTAAAACGTGCCGAGAGTGAAGGTAAAGCGATGGGAGAATTTGCGAAAGTCTTCGTTGAGAATTTAGCGATCGAACTGTCTGTTTTGCGCGATCGCGTGGCTGCAATTCGAGCCACCCGAAGCGTCATCTCCTGTCCTCGCTGGCCGCTGCTGGTGGCTCACCGAACCGGGGATTACTGTCGCCAACCGGATAAATCCCTGGTTCGACAAATTCAACAGCATTTTTTGTCCGAGAAATAGACAGATGTTTGGGGTACATCTTAATCGATATAAAAACAGGGTCTTCGGAGTTTGAGGTGATAAGCATATTTTATACCTGGTTATCCCCCCTTCGCCCCCCTTTGAAAGGGGGGTTGGGGGGGATAGGGGGCGAAGGGGGGATGCGCCCCTACCCAAATTTTGTATTCCAATTTACAAATTACACCCTAATCTCCGAAGACCCTAAAAACATGAGTTTGAAGTCGGTTGTACGAACCTCCGTAACCCAACGGCCGCTCAATCGAGTACGGAGAGTGTACCTCTCGTTTAAGATCCCCGGCATCTCCTAGATGCCGGGGATCTGGCTGTATCTCACTTCTGTAAAGGGGGCTGAAGCCGGGGATCTACCAAATATCGAATATGCAAAATTAAATTTTAAATTTTAATTCAATTCATTGATTTTTAAAATTGCATCTCATACAATCGAATTTAACGCATTTGAAGAGCGAAGCGAATGTTTTCCAAGGTGCCGATCGCAGGGTTGCAACTGCAATATCATAAAGGTCAAACGTTCGCCGCAATTCTCGGAATTGCCTTCACCACACTGCTGCTCTTCATGCAAATTGGCTTTCGAGCGGGGTTTCTCGGCAGTTTGGTCAAACTTCCCGCCAGCTTTAACGCCGATATTGTCCTGTTAAATGCCTCTTCCGTCACCGTTTTACGACCGTTGAAGTTTTCCGAACGACGGCTGTATCAAACGTTAGCTTTCGAGGAAGTGAACTCGGTGACGCCAATTTATTATAACTCGACGCTCGTTCGAGATCCGGACAATCCCTATCTTTTTTTAAGACAAATTCAAGTCATTGGAATTCCCATCAAACCGAAGGTTATCGATTTACCGGGTATCGATCGCAATCTCGAGAACATCAAACAGCAAGATAGTTTTTTACTCGATCGCAACTCCCGTAAAGAGTTTTCACCCTTAATTCAAAAGCTGGAAACTCAAGGTGCATTTTACACGGAAATTCGCACGCCACGGGACGAGTTTAAAAAAGTGAAACTGACGGGATTGTTTGAATTGGGGGCTAGTACCTCGTTTAACGCTTCGATGGTGACGAGTGAAGAGAACTTTTTACGACTGTTCGATCGAACCCCCGGTCAGATGAATATCGGCTTAGTTAAACTGAAGCCAGGAGCGGATATCGATCGCACTCTCGCCGCTTTGAAAAACTATCTTCCCCCCGACGTTAAAGCCATCTCGAAAGAGACTCTAATTTTAGAAGAAAAGGTTTTTTACGAAAACAGTACGCCGATTGGCTTAATGTTTCGATTTGGGTTAATTGGTTCGATGCTGGTCGGTACAATTGTATTATACCAAATTCTCTATCAAAAAATATCGGGATTTATTAAAGATTACGCAACCTTTAAAGCCATTGGATTTAGTAATTCGGCTTTAGTGTCGATCGTCCTCAAAGAAACGTTAATTTTAGCCGTATTAGGATATTTACCCGGTTTCGGCTTGTCGATCGTCATGTACGATATTATTGCCGACTCTACGGGATTATCGTTAGTTATGAAATCCGATGTGGCGATCGCGGTTCTCGGGGCAACCTGTGCGATTTGTTTTGTTTCGGGTTCTATTTTCGTTTGGAAGCTCAAAGAAGCCGATCCTGCCGATATTTTTGGTTAAAATCAAGCCTGTAAATCGATAAGTTTTCGATACAACCGTTCCTGAACTTGATGTTTGATAATGATGTTGGTTAAATCCGATTCCGACATCATACTCATGAAAATATCTCGCTCCATGACGATAACTTTTGCACCCTCCTCGGAAATGACGCACACCGTAGCAGTTCGTTGGCTTTGATTGACAATGCCAATTTCACCGAAATAGTCGTTGCGGCTCAACGTCCTTAAAAAGACGACTTCTGAATTGTCCTGCTCTTGAACCACTTCAACGGTTCCTTCAATTAAAATAAAGAATTTATCGGCAATATCTCCTTGCTGAATAATCGTTTCTCCCTTGGCGTAAGTTTGCACTTTTAAGGTTGAGGCGATTTGCGTCAGTTCGCGATCGCTAAGTGTTGGAAGAACCAGAGACAGTTCCTCGCCGTAAGCGGTGCCGAGGCGGCCGTCTTCGATGCGGATAATGCGATCGGCAACGTCCAAAATTCGCGGGTCGTGAGTGACAATTAAAACGGCACTGCCTTCCTGTTTTGCCAAATGTCGGACGATTTCCATCGCTTCTCGTCCGGTTTGGCTGTCGAGAGCTGCTGTCGGTTCGTCGGCGAGGACGAGTTTGGGACGGTGGACTAAGGCTCTGGCGATCGCAACTCGTTGTTTTTGTCCGCCAGAGAGTTCGCTGGGGTGTGCGTTGGCGTGGCGGCTCAATCCCACTTCTTGGAGAATGGAGTCGGTTTGAATTCGAGCTTTTTTAGCAGAAAAATGCTGTTGTAATTCTAGGGAAATTTGGATATTTTGCCGAATCGTCATGAAATCCCAGAGGTTGAAATGCTGGAAAATATAGCCGATTTGTCGGCGAAGCTGCATCCGTTTCTGCTCGCTGGCTCGATAGAGTTGATGTCCGAAGATTTTGAGGCTGCCGCTTTGAATCGATCGCAAACAGCCAATTAACGAGAGTAAGGTGGTTTTTCCCGAACCGGAGGCGCCGGTTAAGATTAAAATTTCGCCGGGGTAAATGTTGAGGTTGATATCGTAGAGAACTTGTTTTCGTTGGTTGGCGTCTTGATAGTAGTAGTCGAGATGTTCGATCGATACAATTTCCGCTTGATTCATACCGATGTTTAGGTGTTTTGTTGGTGAAATAGACAGTTTTAATCAGTTGCGATCGTTGCTCTGTCGATTTTTTTATTGAGGAGTTTTATTGAGGAGTTTTATTGAGGAGTGGCGAGCTAGATCTCCGGCATCTGGGAGATGCCGGGGATCTGATATGGGGGAAAGCACTAGGACGGATTTTTAGGCTGAGAATCCATATTGATTTTAATCTCGACTTGCAAGTTAATTAAATTAGAAACGGTTTGACTGTCTTCTGGATTTAAGCGGATTTTCACTTCTACGACGCGAGCATCTACATCGAGGCTGGGGTCGCTGCTTAATACGTCTTTTTTACCAACTTGTGCGCCAATTTGTTCGACAGTTCCGCGCAATTCTGTCTCGAACATGGAATGGGTAACGCTGACGGTTTGACCGACTCGCACGCGATCGATATCGGTTTCGTACACTTCGCCGATAACATACATGGTTTGCGTTTGCGCCAGTTCGAGAATTCCCTCGGAACCGATAGTTTCCCCTGGAAACGTATGCACTTTTAAGACTCGACCGTTAATCGGCGATCGCACGTAGGCTAACTCAAGTTCGGCTTCAGCTTTTTCCACAGCAGCCAATGCTTGTTCGAGTTTCGCTCTGGCGACGTTTACATCAACCGGACGCACTTCTTGTAAATTTGCTAATGTCGATCGCGCTTCTAAAATTTGATTGGGATAGGAATCGAGTATTTCTTCCAAACGCGCTCTGGCACCGCGAATATCTTCTTGTAACGTCACGACATCGAGACGCCGACTTTCGATGGTTGAAGTTGAAATCGCTCCCTCTCCAGCCAAAGGTAACATCCGTTCGTATTCGTTTTTCGCGTTGTCTAATTCGGCTTCTAAGCGAGCAATTGTCGCTTTTTGTATCGCGACTTTTCCTTCAAATTGCCCTCTCAAGTCTTCAATATGAGCTTCTTGAGCGGCAATTTGTCCTTGTTTGGCGTCTCCGGCTTCGGCGCGATCGAGTTCGGCTTGCGCGAAGGAAACATCAGTTTCGGCTTCGAGTAACGTGGCTTGCAAACGCTCGAAATTATCTAAAATGGCGATAATTTCTCCAGACTGTACGCTGTCCCCTTCTCGGACTAAAAGTTCGGCAACGCGAGCGTTTTCCGTTGACGAGGAACCGGAAACGACGATAATTTCATCTTTAGGACGAACGCGACCCAATGCGGTAACAAAATCCGGTTCCCGCTGGGTCATGTCTAACGGACTGGCTTCGGCGATTGCCATTTCCGTTTTTCGTTCAGATCGCTGTAAAAACCAGTAGGTTGATGCTCCAATAGTTGAGGCGCCTAATAAGACGCCTAGGAGAAAAAGCGGAACGCGCCCTAGTTTCATGGGTTCGACTTTGAGGAACAGCATTACATCAATATTGCATCAATGTTTGGTTGAACGATTTCCCGAACGAGCGATCCTGAAGAGGATTTATTTGTTTGTTGTTTAATCTGATGGATAGTTTTCAAGAAAACTATGTTTTTTTAATACTTGAAAAATTTATATTGTTGGGTTAGATTTTGTTTGGATTGGCGTTGGTATCGTGAAGTATTTAAGCTCAACCAATTCTAGTATATCTGAGTTTAATTTAAATGGATGTAACATTTTTTATCGTTCAAGCCTCAAAAAAAGAGGCGATCGCATTCCAGGCTACACCCCAAAAAACACCATTAAATAGAAATATGAACACAAAATCATTTAAACTTTAAAATAGTATTCGTCGATTAAAATCGAAACCAACGCAAACCCTCGATCTGGCTGGATTGACCCCATGAAGCGAGAACCGATACCTTTACAGTCCGAATCCCCCGACTTGCAAGCAGAATCTTGGATAGACTTACGACAATACGATCAGTCGTGGTTCGATCGCGGTCGTCCGGGGTGGTACGTTTTGCTGTGGTGGTTCGTTCAGGCGATCGCCTTTCCTCTGAGTCCCCACTTCGCCAGCGGGTTTCGCTGTTGGCTGCTGCGTCGCTTCGGCGCGAAAATCGGACGAGATGTCTTAATTCGTCCCACGGCGCGATTTACCTATCCCTGGAAAATCGAAATCGGCGATTATAGCTGGATTGGGGACGACGTGGTGTTTTACAGTCTCGATCGAATTACCGTCGGTTGTCATTGCGTCGTCTCCCAGGAAACCTATCTTTGCACCGGAAGCCACGACAGTCGCGATCGCGCCTTTGGCTTGAAAACTCAACCGATTCAACTGGGAAACGGCGTGTGGATTGCGGCGGATTGCTTCGTGGCTGCGGGAGTCTGCATTGGGTCGAATACCGTCGTCGGCGCCAGAAGTAGCGTTTTTGGAAACCTCCCGGCTGGCTATTTCTGCGTCGGGAGTCCCTGTCGTCCCAAATCGCCGCGATCGATCGAGGACAAGGCTGGGAGTTCCGCGACTGCAACAACGGCGAATTTTCAATCCCCCCAATAAAATCGCCACAATAAAAGAAAGACGAAAAAACCCAAGATCGATTTATGGCGACTCTCAAAAAACGGCGTTCGGAAAACGTCGAAGGTGACTTTTACGTTGATTCTACCTGTATCGACTGCGATACTTGTCGTTGGATGGCGCCGGATGTTTTCTATCGGGATGGCGACCAGTCCGCCGTGTACCACCAACCCAGCAGCGAGGCGGAACGGGACGCCGCGTTAACTGCACTGTTATCTTGTCCGACGGCTTCTATTGGAACGGTGGAACCGCCATCGGATATCGGCGAAGTGCAGCGGGAGTTTCCGCTTCCCGTCGCTGAAAACGTCTACCATTGCGGCTATCACTCGAAATCCTCGTTCGGCGCCGCCAGTTACTTCATCCAGCGACCGGAGGGTAACGTTCTGATTGATTCGCCGCGATTCGCCGCGCCGTTGGTGAAGCGTCTTGAGGAACTCGGCGGGGTGCGCTATCTGTATTTGACGCACAAAGACGATGTGGCCGACCACGCCAAATTCCGCGATCGCTTCGGGTGCGATCGCATTCTCCACGAACTGGAGATTACGGACGAATTGCGGGATATCGAAATTCAGTTATCGGGTTTCGACCCGATTCAGTTGGCGCCGGATTTGTTAATTATTCCGGTTCCCGGTCACACTCGCGGCCATACTGTGTTGTTGTATCGCGATCGGTTTTTGTTGGCGGGAGATCATCTGGCTTGGTCGCCGCTGCTGGAGCGTCTTTATGCGTTCCGTCGCTATTGTTGGTATTCCTGGGAAGCGCAAATCGACTCGATGGGGAAATTGACGAACTACTCGTTTGAGTGGGTGCTTCCCGGTCACGGTCGCCGCGCACATCTCGATCGCGAGACGATGGCGCGACAACTGCACGAATGTGTGGAATGGATGAAAGAGCAGTAATACCTTTTGAGTCTTAGTGTTCAACGCCTAACGGCGATCGAAGGAAATTCACCCCCAAGATGACGCAATCGAGTGATGACAAGACTTTAGTGCTCAACGCCTAACGGCGATCGAAGGAAATTCACTTCTGCTGGAACTGAGGAAGACGCGCCCATCCTTGAAAGTGCTCAACGCCTAACGGCGATCGAAGGAAATTCACTCCCGGTGAAGTTAAATAGTAAGCATATTTTTCTTCTTGTGCTCAACGCCTAACGGCGATCGAAGGAAATTCACGATCCCGAAAGACTTGATCGCCGCCCAGTTGTCCGCTGGTGCTCAACGCCTAACGGCGATCGAAGGAAATTCACCCCCAGAACAGCCACATATCGGGGATTCCGAGGGGACTGTGCTCAACGCCTAACGGCGATCGAAGGAAATTCACAACCTGGAACAGTCCCTAAATAATCAATATCTAAATGTGCTCAACGCCTAACGGCGATCGAAGGAAATTCACATAAAAGGACTATTGCCTTTTGTTCTAGCGTGAACGTGCTCAACGCCTAACGGCGATCGAAGGAAATTCACTTGATAAGGCAGTAACACGCTGAAAACATACGGATAGCTGTGCTCAACGCCTAACGGCGATCGAAGGAAATTCACTATTTCTTCGGGAGTAAGAGGATGCTTTAATGTTGAGTGCTCAACGCCTAACGGCGATCGAAGGAAATTCACATTGCGGACTCGAGATACACCCAAGTCTTCGTCCCGTGCTCAACGCCTAACGGCGATCGAAGGAAATTCACTCTACCGCGATTCGCGTCTGCCCCTCGCGGATAAGGGGTGCTCAACGCCTAACGGCGATCGAAGGAAATTCACTTCAGTCAGTGCATAGAATTGCTCTTTAACGTGTGCGTGCTCAACGCCTAACGGCGATCGAAGGAAATTCACCGATTTTCTGTGGAGATAGCTATCTGGTTCGCGGATTTGTGCTCAACGCCTAACGGCGATCGAAGGAAATTCACGTTCAGTTCCTCAGTTCCCGTGGCGTTGCGAACAATGTGCTCAACGCCTAACGGCGATCGAAGGAAATTCACTTCTAAAGCTTGAGTTAGTGATGTCAGCTCTAATTGTGCTCAACGCCTAACGGCGATCGAAGGAAATTCACATCTTAAGCGGGATATTCCCTGCTCTAATTCAGAGATAAGTGCTCAACGCCTAACGGCGATCGAAGGAAATTCACGATTTAAAACGTCTAGATATCAACCCTTTGACGTTTTCGTGCTCAACGCCTAACGGCGATCGAAGGAAATTCACCCTGGGATAATCCTGGGCTATTTGATTCCAACTAACGTTGGCAGTGCTCAACGCCTAACGGCGATCGAAGGAAATTCACATCCTCCTCACTGTCCCCCACTTCTCCCGTAACCTGTGCTCAACGCCTAACGGCGATCGAAGGAAATTCACCTTTTGGTTCCAACACAAACCTCAAGCAGAAAAAAGGCGGTGCTCAACGCCTAACGGCGATCGAAGGAAATTCACTGCGTTAACTTGGACGCAGCTCGAGCGATCGCAGTCGTGCTCAACGCCTAACGGCGATCGAAGGAAATTCACTGTTGATGTAGGAACCATTCTAGTCTCAACCTCTCGTGCTCAACGCCTAACGGCGATCGAAGGAAATTCACAAAATCTTTGGAATTAAGTTGCCACAAGGAAACGTGTGCTCAACGCCTAACGGCGATCGAAGGAAATTCACCTTGTTTTCGTTCTTCTTTCTCCGCTTTTTCGCGTTGTGCTCAACGCCTAACGGCGATCGAAGGAAATTCACTTTAACAGGCATTACAATTGAAATTTTAGGGGAACTGTGCTCAACGCCTAACGGCGATCGAAGGAAATTCACAATTCCTTCCAGCAAATCTTCTTTCACGGATTCAAATAGTGCTCAACGCCTAACGGCGATCGAAGGAAATTCACTCTGTACACACGAGAGATTAAAGGGACTACAGATCCAGTGCTCAACGCC
>NZ_JBNGCO010000013.1:0-64340 GCF_049974805.1 Baaleninema sp. | reverse complement strand
CTCCCTGCGCTAAAGCGACAGGGCTTCCAAACGTATCGAGGTATTTTCCGTGAGTACCCCCGATCGCACCGACCTCGCCCGTATCCGTTACGAAACCGCCAAAGACCTCTTCGAGCGAGGTCAGTATCGAGATGCCGTCACCTTACTCGACCAAGCCTGTGCCTTAGTCGATCGCGGCACGCCTCTCGGCGGCGAAATCCAAATCTGGCTCGTCACCGCCTATCAAGCCGTAGGCGACCTCAAAGCCGCCACCCGCCTATGTCGCAAGCTATCGCGACATCCCCACATCACCACTCGCCAACAAAGCCGCCGTCTGTTGGCAATTCTCGAAGCGCCCCGTTTGGCCATGCGTCCCGAGTGGAACGTCAACATCCCCGATTTAAGCAGCCTCGAAGAAAGTACCGCCAGCGATCGAAAAGGCTCGAATCGTCCCCTCAAACGCAAACCCCGCCCCTTACCGCCACCCAAACCCATCGATCCCAGCGAAATCAACACCCAAGACAATCGATTTGTCTGGGTGGCTCTCCTGGCGAGTCTGGCGATTTTGTCGTCGCTTCTGTGGTTGGCGTGATGGGGTGATGGTGCGATCGGGGTGATGGGGAGAAACTGTCAATTGTCAAGTTTTTACGGCAAATTTTTACGGCAAAATTTGCGTGAGATTGAGGTTTTCCTGAACCAATTCCGTCAAATCCTCGAGGAGGGTTTCTCGTTGTTCGCGATAGCTGGGAATTCCCGTCGGTAACGCCTTGAGACCCCGTTGTTGTCGCAGGCGGTTCAACCAGGCTCGCCGCCAAGGACCGCTATCGAAAATGCCGTGAAGGTACGTTCCCCACACAGACTGATACTTATCGACAACTCCCAAACTTTCATCGTCGAACAGCGGTTGAAATTCCTCCCCGTCCGCCATCTGAGTACGACCGCGATGGATTTCGTAACCGACGACGTGCAGTCCCTTTTGGGGATAGGCCGACGTAACCGCTCGCTGGCGGGCGATTTTGTTCGTCGTAATCACCGTTTTCATCGGTACTAAATCCAATCCTTTATATCGCCCTTCCACACCTTCGATTCCTTCCGGGTCGGCGACGGTTTGACCGAGCATCTGAAACCCGCCGGCCATCCCTAAAATCGTGCCGCCAGCGGAGACGTAATCCTTGAGTTCTTCCACCATTCCCGTTTCTTGTAACACCAACAAATCGGCAATGGTCGATCGCGTCCCCGGTAAAATCACGGCATCGGGATAACCGATCGATTGCTTGGGCGAAACATATTTGACGTTGACGCTGGGTTCGGCTTCCAGGGGGTCGAAATCCGAAAAATTGGTCATGCGGGGCAAGCGTACCACTTTCAACGTCACATCGTTGTTTCCCCGATGGGTGTGGCGTTCGAGGGGACTTAACGTTTCGCGGTTCGAACGGGCAACTTCACTCGAAGGAATCACCCCCAACACCGGGAGTCCCGTCCGTTCTTCCAACCAATCGAGACCCGGTTGCAGCAAGACCCGCGAACCTTGCCATTTATTGACGACGATACCGCGCAGCAACCCTCGCTCGAAAGAGTCCAGCAGTTCCAGCGTTCCCAACACCTGCGCCAGTGCGCCGCCTCTTTCGATATCGACCACTAACAGCGTCGGCGAGTTGAGATAGCGCGCGACTTTCATGTTCGACAGGTCGCAGCGTTTGAGGTGAATGTCAGCGACGCTCCCAGCACCTTCACAGACGAGGGCGTCGAACTCCGCCGTCAGTTGGTCGAGACAGTTCCGCACCACCGTCCAACCGTCGTTTTCGGCCCAACTACAAAAGTCCGTCACGGAAATCGTACCGCCTCCTTTGCCTTTGACGAAGGGTTTGAAGGAGTTGTCGCCTTTGGGTTTGAGTAAGACGGGATTCATTTCCACGGCGGGAGAAATCCCGGCCGCCCAGGCTTGCAGGGCTTGGGCGTATCCCATTTCTCCGCCGATTTCGGTCAAATAAGATTGCGAACTGAGGGTGACGCTTTTGAAGGGCGCGACGCGAATGCCTCGACGAGCGAGAATACGACAAATCGCGGTCGTGAGTACTGATTTTCCGGCTTGAGATGTCGTACTGACGACCGTAATCGCTTTCATGGCGACAACCTTTTTCAGTGAACAGCGAACAGGTGTAGGGTGCGTGACTTGAAAAATCGGGTGTCCAACCTGAAACTGAGAAATCGTCACACACCGACAAGGTACACCGCCAACATACTCCTGTTCTCCTTATTTTCTCGAATGGTGAGCTAGAGACAGAAGGCTCGAAGAGAAACTGCGCTGTACTCTCACAAATCGAAGTCTCGAACAGTTTCGGGGATATTTGTCGTTGTCGCTAACATCTTACACGCGATTTTTCGCGATGTCAGGCGGGTAGCGCCTGCGGACTGGCTGGGAAATTCAAGGGTGGGTTGGGACTCGCCGAGATTGTCAATCTGATTTCCTTCGATTTCCTTCAATTTCCATTGAACGTTGTCGATGAAATGTTGTATAATGGGAATGATGTGCGGTTAAATGGCGTGTCTCGCTTCTTCACATATAGCCCGATCGCGCCGAACCGTTTGAGTGAAAGCTTTTTCAACACTGTTGTTTCAACACTGTTTTTTTAAAACGGTTTTTTAAAACGGTTTTTTTAAAACGGTTTTTTTCAAAACTCTTTTTTTAACGCCTCTCGACTTCGATCGACCCCCTTCAATCGATCGAGGTGACGCGAGACAACCGCAGACGCAGCCAGGCATCGCGCCAATAACGGTGCGGACTTGGCCTCGCTGAACGTCGAGATTCAAGTTTCGTTTCACCCTGAATATCGAGCATGGCAATCTTACACGGCAGTTGGCGCGATCGCGAATCCCGGTTCTTTCTCTGGGGCGAAACTTGGCGTCGGTTAGACCCCACGGTGTCCTCAGAAGAAGACATCGCAGACAACCCCTTCGCCCTGGAGGGCGAGGAACTGCAAGACTTGCTCGATCGCCTCCGTCAAACCCACCAACTGGCGGTAACAGAACCGTTTCAGCCCGCGTCGCCAATTCTGTTGCTGCCCAGCCAAACCCGCGAGGGGGGCGATGGCGTTCCTCAACATTCCGCCGCCCCCTCCGCAGGCGAACTCACGCTACATCCCTGGCGCGTCGCAGGATTCAGCCTCGACCCCGCCCAAGCGGTGGAATTCCTCCACAGCCTGCCCTTGGGACAACTGACGGAAACCGAGTCCTTCGTCGGGGCGGATTTACAATTTTGGTCTCACGTGGCGCGGTGGACCCTGGATTTACTCGCCCGAGGTAAATTCCTCCCCGGCTTGCGGGTTCGCCCAGACGGTTCCCTCGAAAGCCTCTGGCAACCCCTCCTCGACAGTGCCACCGATACCGATCGCTTCCACCGTTTCGCCAAACAAATGCCGGGAAGCTGTCGCGCCTATCCCGACGCCGAAACGGGAGTTCCGCCGACGCCCCAAACCCTGCTGCGCCGTTTCCTCGAAACCTTCACCGACACGCAAGTTCGGCAACATATGGGAGACGTACCGTTACCGCCTCTCAATTCTCCCGTGAAAGACTGGTTGGAGTCGTTGAGTCAAGCCTCGCCGCGCGTGAATTTAGGACTCAAACAAGCCGAACCTCTCGCCACCGCCTTGAATAGCTGGATAGCCCCGGTGAGTTCGGCGTTGTCCGGGGAAAACCAGTTTCGGACGGCGTTTCGACTGCAACCCCCGGCGGAAAACGGCAAAGATTGGCGGTTGGATTTTTACCTGCAAGCGGCGGAAGACCCGGAATTTCTCGTTTCGGCCGATACCATATGGAATCATGCCGTCGATCGCCTCGCGGTGCGCGGACGGGAGATCGATCGACCCCAGGAAACCCTGTTAAGCGGGTTGGGGTTGGCGTCCCGTCTCTATCCCACCCTGGAAGCCGCCTTACAAACCCCTCGCCCCAAAGGATGCGATCTCGATCCGATTCAAGCTTACGAATTCCTCAAAAGCACCCGCTGGCGGTTTCAAGAAAACGGCTTGGGGGTGGTGTTACCGCCGAATTTGGAAAATGTCGAAGGTTTATCGGGACGGTTGGGGTTGGTGGTTCGCGCCGAACCGCCCAAGAAAGGGGCAAAATTGGGATTGAAAGGGTTGCTGGATTTCCAATGGGAGTTGAGTCTCGGCGGTAAAACCCTCTCCAAAGCGGAGTTCGATCGACTTCTCACCTTGGGAAGTCCCCTCGTGGAAATCGAGGGCGAATGGGTAGAACTCCGCATGGCGGACGTGAAAGCCGCCAACGAGTTTTTCGACAAACGCCAAGACGACTTATCCCTCTCTCTCGAAGACGCCCTTCGCATCGGAACCGGAGGCGACACCCAAACCCTGGGGAAACTCCCCGTTGTCCGCTTTGAAGCCAGCGGACATCTACAAGCCTTGATGGATACCATCGCCGGGAAACGCCGCCTGGAACCTATCGCCGCCCCGGAGAAGTTTCAAGGGGAGTTGCGCCCCTACCAAGCCCGAGGTGTGGGTTGGCTGGCGTTCCTCGAACGCTGGGGTTTGGGGGCTTGTTTGGCGGACGATATGGGGTTGGGGAAAACCATTCAAACCATCGCCTTTTTGCAGCATTTGCAGGAACGGGGCGATCTCGACGGGCCTACATTATTAATATGTCCGACCTCGGTGTTGGGGAACTGGGAACGGGAGGTGAAGAAATTCGGGCCTTCGCTGTCGGTGTTCGTCCACCACGGCGACAAACGCCCCAAGGGGCAAAGTTTCCTGAAAACGGTGAAACCGAAACATCTCGTCATCACCAGTTACGCCTTGGTGCATCGGGATTTGAAGGATTTACAGAAAATCGACTGGCGGGTGGTGGTTCTCGACGAGGCGCAAAATGTGAAGAACCCGGATGCGAAGCAGTCGAAGGCGGTGCGTCAGTTGGAAACTCAGTTTCGGGTGGCGCTGACGGGGACGCCTGTGGAAAACCGTTTGTCGGAGTTGTGGTCGATTTTGGATTTCCTGAATCCGGGGTATTTGGGAACGCCGACGTTTTTCAAGCGGCGGTTTGCGATTCCCATCGAACGGTATGGGGATACGGATTCGTTGCAAACGTTGCGATCGCTGGTTCAACCGTTTATTTTGCGCCGTTTGAAAACTGACAAGGACATTATTCAGGATTTACCGGAAAAGCAGGAAACTACGGTGTTCTGTTCGTTGACGGCGCAACAGGCGCGACGGTATCAAGAGTTGGTGGAGGAGTCGATGGCGAAAATCGAGTCTTCGGAAGGGTTGCAGCGTCGCGGCTTGGTGTTAGGGTTGCTGACGCAATTGAAGCAAGTTTGCAACCATCCGGAGTTGTTGGGGTTGAAGAACCGCAAGAACAAATCGGCGATTCTCGATCGAATGGCGGGGGGTTCGGGAAAGGTGCAGCGGTTGGAGGAACTTCTCGAGGAATCTATTGCGGAGGGCGATCGCGCTTTGATTTTTACGCAATTCGCTGAATGGGGAAAAGTGTTGAAAGCCCATTTGGAAAAACGGTTGGGGCGCGAAGTGCTTTATTTGTACGGGGCGACGCGCAAAGCGCAACGGGAAGCTATGGTCGATCGATTCCAACAAGACCCTCAAGGACCGCCGGTTTTTATTCTTTCGTTGAAAGCGGGAGGAACGGGGTTGAATTTAACGCGGGCGAACCATGTGTTTCATTTCGATCGCTGGTGGAATCCGGCGGTGGAAAATCAAGCCACCGACCGGGTGTTTCGTATCGGACAAACTCAAAACGTTCAAGTTCATAAGTTTGTCAGTACGGGAACCTTGGAGGAGAAAATTCACGACCTCATTGAAAGTAAGCAAGCCTTGGCGGAACAGGTGGTGGGTTCTGGGGAATCCTGGCTGACGGAACTCGACACCGATCGCTTGCGGAATTTACTGTTACTCGATCGCCGTGCGATCGTGGAAGAAGACGAGGCTTGAACACTTTGTTTTTGTGGCGTTTTTTTTGATTTCTATTGAGTCTTTAATGCCGAAGATTGTCGGGAAAAACAGCCGTTGTCCCGACGCCTAAATTTTTGAAATACTTCAAGAGAAACTATGACTTACAACCTTTCAGAGATTAATCCAGAGCGCGAATGGTGGGTACAACAATGGCTCGATTTACTCGATAAATATCGATTTAAGAAACGTTTAAAACGGGGTCGAAATTACGCCCGAAAAGGAAACGTTCTCAGCATCAACTTCAAAGACCAAAAAGTTCTCGCCGACGTACAGGGAACCGAAGACGAACCCTATCACATTTCTCTGTGGTTAGATACCTTTTCTGAGGAAGATTGGGAATTCGTCATCAATACTTTGTCAGAACAGGTAATTTTTTCCGCCAAACTGTTGTCGGGAGAAATGCCAACAAATATTGAAGATGTCTTTGCTGCGAACGGATTGCGGCTGTTTCCGTTCAGTTTACAAGAGATTCGATCGCGCTGTTCTTGTCCCGACAAAGCTAACCCTTGCAAACATATTATCGCCGTGTATCATTTACTGGGCGATCGCTTTGCAGAAGATCCGTTTTTGTTATTTCAATTGCGGGGACGGACTAAGGAACAAATTATCGCAGCTTTGCGGGAACGTCGCGCGGGAGAAAACGCCGATTCTGCCCCGGTAAAAGTTTCCCAAAAAGCAGAAGAAAAACCCATCGAAATCGATAATTTTTGGGAATATAAAACGCCGCTAGATTCCTCATTAGTGGTGATTAGTCCGCCGCTGCAAGACGAAACCGTTTTAGACATTCTGGGATTAATTCCCTTTTCTAACGGAAACGGCGGAACCTCCTTAGCGAAGCAGGCGGCGGTGAGCGAACAGGTTCGGGATTATTTGAAACAGGTGTACGCGACGGTGAGTCAAAATGCCATTTCTGCGGCGATGGAAGGCGGGAAATCGAGTCTTTGAAAGTCCGTTAAAATTACGGAACGAAACCCAACATCTCAACGGGTCTTTGTTGGGTTTCACCGTTGCCACCTAACCCACACTTCAGACTCGTCGATTTCTCGAAAATCAGCTAATACAGAAGCCGAATTCCAAATACTGGTTTTGCTGAACCTGACAATCCTCCCGGGGTGAGGGCTTCTTGAAACCTAGCTTATCGGGAACGGATTCCGTATAAGCTAAAATATAGATACCGTAGATCGGTTCGCCGAGTGACACGAGACTCCCATGAAAACGAAAACTTTGACGGCTCTAATTTATAAAGAAGACGATATGTATGTTGCAGAATGCCCCGAAGTTGGCACTGCCGATCGAGGGGAAACAATCGAAGAAGCTTTAGCCAATCTCAAGGAAGCCACAAGACTTTATCTCGAAGAGTCTAATCTTCCCGAAACCAGCCCTCGATTTGTCACCAGTATCGAAGTCAGTTATGCCGAGACTGCCTAGAGTATCCAGTCAGAACGCTATAAAAAGTCTAAAACGCTTAGGATTTTATGAATCGAGGCAAACTGGCAGCCATGTCGTGCTTAAGAAAGCGTTGGATAATGGAGAGATTGTTTGTGTCATGCCGCTACACAGAGAATTGAAAAACAGAGAATTGAAAATAGGTACGCTGAGTAACGTTTTACGACAAGCACAAGTTACGGTAGATGATTTTATCGACCATCTATAAATGGTATTAAAACCTATCGATCGAACCCTCTAAAACCGGTTCAAACTCCCGATTGGGCGTCCACTGAATCGCCCCATCAACATCAAGTCGAAACACCGAAACTCCCATCTCCTCAAATTTCGCCTTCGCCGCATCGTTGATATCAGACGCCAAAATTGCGATCGACGGATTCAAAACCTCCAACAATCGTACATCAAGCGATCGACCCCAAAAACACACCACCGACACCGCCGACAACTCCCCCGACGCCAACAACCTCTCCTGTTCCTCCCGCGTCGCATCCCCCAAAATCGCCCAAGTTTCCCCTCCCCCCGACAACCGCAACATCCCAGACTGAGACAAAACAGATTTCATCTCGAACTTTTCAACCCGAATGTTCTCAAATTCCTCAAATTCCCCACCCTCCAACCCGTAAACCCCAGTCTCCGGTAACATCTCCCCCAGCAAATCCCAACCTTCCCCATCCGACATCGCCACCACCATCTCCAGTTGGTTCACCCCTTCACTTCGCAAAAACGGTAACACCGCATATCGCGTATTATCCTCATCTCCCCCGTGAACCAGCATCGTCTTCCATCCCTGCTGTAACACCATCGAAGGCTGTTCCCGCGTCGCCAACACCGTCACCCGCCGCAAATTCGCCTTTTCCCCCACCGCAGGAACCACCACAATCGCCATCGCCGCGAGACACAAACTGAAAAATCCCGCGAATTTGGGAAACTTGGGTTTTTCCCGCGAGGAAATCCACCAAACCATCCCGAGAATTCCATAGAGAATCGCAACTTGTAACACCGAGATTTTATCGACAGCGATCGCCGTTTTGGGAAGCATCGAGAAAAACTCCACAATTTGCAAAAGTCCCCGAATCGGATAAGTTAATCCCCAAGCAATAAAACTTCCCGCAGGCGGAAACACCAACGCCGCCAACCCACTAACAAATCCCCCCAACGTCACCAGCGCCAAAAACGGCGTCGTCACCACGTTTACCACAACGCTATACACAGGCATTTGTCCGAAAGTGTACAGTTGAAGCGGTAACGTCCAAACAATCGCCGCCACAGGAACCGCCAGTAACGGCGAAACCACCGGAGGAAGCCAATCCAACCGCTTCACCAACGGCGGAACCGTCACCACCAACCCCAGCGTCGCCAAAAAACTCAACTGAAAGCCCAAATCCCGAATCCACAACGGATTCACCAACAGCAGCAACGTCGCCGCCACTAACAACGCCCCCACCGGATTGACGCGGCGTCGCGTCGCCAACCCCAGCAACCCCGCCAAACCCATCAACGCCGCCCGCAACACCGACGGTTGAAATCCCACCAAACCGACATAGAGTAGTAGCGTGGCACTTCCCAGGAAAAATTTCGATCGATCGCCCAAATTTCGCCCAACGCCCAACACCGCCCCCAAAATCAGCGAAACATGGAACCCCGACGCCGCCAACGCATGGGCTAACCCCACACGAACGAATCGATCGCGCACGTCGTAAGGTAAATCTACCGCCCGTCGCCCCAACACCATCGCACTCAATAGCGTTCCCTCGGGAACCCCCAGCCGTTCCACTTGCGTGCGGACGATGCGCTGTCGCAACTGCCACCATCCCCACCCAGACGTTGCCGTAGCGGTATTCCAGTCGATCGAATCCCCCTTCAAACCCGCAAAAATGCCTTTTTTAGCCAAATAAGCCCGGAAGTCGAAACCGCCCGGATTTCGCGGCGCTGGCGGATCGTACAAATACCCCGAAATCGAGAGTTCCTGTCCCGGTGTCAACCCCGTTCCCTGCAAAATCGGAACCGTGACGTAGAGCTTTCCCGAGACGGTTTGCGGCTGTTCCTCAGTAAAAATCGCCCGCGTCTCGAACACGAAGCGAACGTTTTGCTCTCGATTGAGAGTGGGGGTTTCGACGACTGTACCGCGAACCGTCACCTCATTTCCCGCATACCGACTCACATCCATCGCTGTCGGTTGTGGAACCCGAAACAGAAAATACAGCGTCGCCGCAAATCCCACCAACCCCGCCGCAATCCAAACTTCCGCCCGAGGTCCCGTCCGCCAAAACCAGGGTATCGCCGCCGCCAACAGACAGCCCCCCGCCAGCCAAACATACGGAATTCCCGGCCATTCCGCCAACAACACGCCGAAAATAAAGGCCAGTAGTAGAACGTACCCCGAACTTCGCACTTGGAAGGATTAGCCAAAATTCAACAGCATCGTAGGGTGCGTGACTTGAAAAATCGAGTGTAAATGGTTAAACCGAGAAATCGTCACGCACCGCTAATATACATCGCCAAAATACAAGGGTGCGTGACTTGAAAAATCGGGTGTAAATGGTTAAACCGAGAAATCGTCACGCACCGCCCATGTATACCGCCAACTCCAACAATTAACCCAAAGACAGACCGAATTTAATACCGAGAATCGTGTGAACCACGAGAAGCAGCATCAAGGTACTCCCAATGTAGGCGTGAGTCATGCGGAGGTCAGCATTATTCCCCCAAAAATTTCGGCGAGAGCTGATACCCTGTACGAACAGCAACACCAACACCATCGTTCCCGTCCAAAAGTGAGGACTGGAGAACACGGGTTCCTTCTGAATGGCTAACGAAAGGACGCCTCCCGTGTATCCGAGAAACATAAATACTTCCATCAAAGGGGCGAGTTTACGGTGACTCGAGCGACTTTGCATCGAGGTTTCTTTATCCTCCGCGAGTCGTCCTCGCCATCCGGTCCAAGCCACGAAGCTACCCATCACCACAACGACAATCCCCATCATGACGGGGTGTCCCCATTGGGTGACGACATCGGGAATTCCCATATCGCGAAAAGGCGCCGCGATCGGTTCTAGCAATTCGTTCGGGTTCATAACGTCTTTCCTAGTTCTCCTCAAAGTCAAATTTCATTGTAGGGGAGTTGAGGAGGTGATGAGATGAGAAAATGTAGTTGAAATGCGATCGCTCCGCTTACTGCGTCACCCCTCATCCCCTCATCCCCTCATCCCCTCATCTCATCGGAAAGCCCAGTTGTTCCCGCTGTTCCAGGTACAGGTGGGCGACGCGTCGGGCGAGGTTGCGAATGCGTCCGATGTAGCGAGTCCGTTCGGTGACGGAAATAACCCCTCGGGCGTCGAGGAGGTTGAAGGTGTGGGAACACTTGAGAACGTAGTCGAGACTGGGGAGAACTAAGCCTTTTTCCGCCAGTTGTGCGGCTTCCTGTTCGTACAACCCGAAGAGGGTAAACAGCATTTCCGGGTTGGACGCCTCGAAGTTATAGGTACATTGTTCGATTTCCCCTTGAAGGTGAACGTCGCCGTAGTTGACGGTATCGGTCCACTGAATTTTAGTGAAGGCTTCTACGTCTTGGAGGTACATGGCGAGCCGTTCGAGGCCGTAGGTGATTTCGATCGAAACGGGTTTGCAGTCGATTCCACCACACTGTTGGAAATAAGTAAACTGCGTGATTTCCATGCCGTCAAGCCACACTTCCCAACCGACGCCCCACGCCCCCAGTGTTGGGGATTCCCAGTTGTCTTCCACGAAGCGGATATCGTGGTCTTCGGGGTGGATTCCCAGGGCTTTGAGGGAATCGAGATACATCTCCTGAATGTTGTCGGGGGAGGGTTTGATGAGGACTTGATATTGGTAGTAATGCTGGTAACGGTTGGGGTTTTCGCCGTAGCGTCCGTCTGTGGGGCGGCGACAGGGTTCGATGTACGCCACCGCCCAGGGTTCGGGACCGATCGCTCTCAGGAAGGTATGGGGACTCATGGTTCCCGCCCCTTTCTCGGTATCGTAGGGTTGGGCGATGAGACAGCCTCGATCGCTCCAAAATTTGTGCAGGGTGAGAACGAGAGATTGAAAGTTCATTCGGTGACTTGGCGTTGAATTCGGCTTTTCTATTGTTGCTCAAGGGGATGTTCTCCACAATCGCCTCGAGGGGGACGACCGGGCCATCGACTCGCCATCCGCCAGAATTTGTAAATTTTTACGACGAAAAAGCGCCGTTTCTGTAAAATCCCAAACCCCGACGCGATAGATTTAAAGGAGACCTTAAAATTCCCCAAACTAGGGCGCGATCGATAGACGAATTTCAGTGAATTTGTTAACTTAGAAAAAATACCGCGATCGCGTTTTCAACTTTTTGTTTGAATTTCCTCGATCGTCTGCTTTCTTGAATTCCTGAGTGGGAGTGAGTTCACTGGCTCTCGACTCCTCTAAATCCACAAGCGATTCCCGATTTTGCCGTCTCGCCGCAAAATTCCGGAATTCGAGCCTTTGAGTGCAAAAAAATACCGATGAAACCCAAGCCACTTCAGTACGTCTCTTCTGGATTGCGTCAGTTGCTTCCATACACCCTGTTGGGGGCGATCGTCTTTGCCGGACTTTCGGGATCTCAGTTTTCTCAGTTTAACGTCTTTTTGAGAGGATACTTCGTTCTATTAGCCGTCCAATTCGGCATCGTCGCCATCTATTTTGGTCAAAAACGGCTCAAAAAATGGCGCAACTTAAAATGGCGTCAGGGCGATTCTTTTTAGGCAGTTTGAATTATCCAAAAATGAGTTTAGAGTCACGGATTATGGCACTCAAAGAAGAACAAATCGTGAAAAACAAAAATGTTGCGATCTTACTCACGTTTTTCTTAGGATGGCTGGGAGTTCACAAGTTTTATTTAGGCCAAAATTTTGCAGGGTTATTATACCTGCTTTTTTGCTGGACGGGTATTCCAGGGCGGCTGGCAATCTTCGATTTTATCGGATTGCTCTTAATGTCAGACTCCGCCTTTAACGCCCGGTATAATCACATGGTTACGGTGGTGCAAAATAATCCCGTGATGACATCTTCTCCAGGGAAAACGAGAAGTGCCACCGAAATTACTCGCGCGTTATCCGACCTTAAAAAACTCTACGAAGTCGGGGCGTTGACAGCGGAAGAGTATGAAGAAAAACGTCAAAAACTGCTAAAAGAGCTATAACAAAAACTATCATTTCTAGTCGTTTCGAGAACTGAAAGCCGTGTCTCAAAAATCCCCGTTTGTTAAAGTCCCGCAATGGGTTTGGTGGTCGTTTGTTCCCGCCTTTGGAGGATTGGCACTCGTTTATGCTGGCTCGAAAGCGAAAGTCAATAAATGGATTTACCTGGGTGCCGGATTTACTGCCTGTTCTTTTATTTTATCAGAATCGGAAATTGTCGGGTTACTTTGGATCGGACAAATTGTGACATCGTTTTTCCTAAAAAACGACTATTTGGTAAAAATGGGTCGCCAAGAACCTGCGATTTCGGGTGAAAGCAATTCATTTCGAGAACTCACTCTTTCGGGACAAAAAATCGATCTGAATAACTGTTCTAAAGACGATCTGGTTCGTCGTTTGGGAATCCCCATCGTGTACGCCAACGATATCGAAACGCTACGCAGTGAAGGGTATTTATTTACTCATATCGAAGAACTCAACGAAATTGTGGGAATTCCTACAGATATGCTCCAAAAAATCGAACCCTTTGTCACTTTTGGCTATTATCCCAGTCAAGAAGAAGAGGTATCCTGGCGTCGTTTGAATACGTTTTCAGTTGAGGAACTGATGGTAGCGGGACTCGATCGCACAGTGGCGCTCACTATCGTCCGAGAACGCCAAAATGGGGAGTTTAAATCGGTAATGGATATCAAACGCCGGACGAATTTACCGCTGAAAGCGTTTCAGCATTTGATTTAAGTGGTTTTTGAGGGGTCTGTAAAATTTCAGATACCCGGCATCTTCAAGATGCCGGGTATCTAGTTTTGCGTCTAGCGGTTTAAGGTTGCCAAAACCGCGAAAAACTCGATTATTTAAACAAAACGCGCCAAACGATGACGCCTGTAATGCTGAGATAACCGATAACCGTTACCCAATCAACCCAACTTCCTGCAATGGTCGTTTCGTCCATCAGCAAACCTCCCTGAAATTGACTTAAATTAAATTAAACGCTGCTAAATTAAATGCTGCAACACTTCAACCAGCCGACGGCGGAAAAAGCGATCGTTCTCTTCGTACCACGATCGACCCCGTTTTCCAAATTCTCGTCGCTTGGCCTCATCGTACCCCCAAACGGTTTCTAAGGCTCGTTCCAGGGTCGATTTTGTCACGTTGTACTTCGTTCCCCACAGGTGCGGTTCGGTGGAGTCGTACTCCGCCAACACCCCCCGTTCCGGCCTTACAATTTCGTTCATCGGCGGCGCGTTCGTCGTGACTGTCAATGCTTCACAACTCATGGCTTCCACCAGACGATGACCGAATCCTTCCATTTGCGTGGGGTAAACCTGGATTCCGTGGCGGTTGAAATAGGTGACGAGGGTTTCCTCGGAAACGATGCCTTCGATATAGTCGATATTGTCCGCCTTGAAGTCCGACGGTGGCGGTTGCTGGCGGACTAGGGTTAATTGGGGAAAGTCGGGACGCGATCGCCACAAGTCTAACAATACCGTGGTTCCCAGGCGAGAACTGGTGGTTCCTAGATGAAAACAGCGATCGTAATTGGGGGAAATATCGCGGCGAGATCGATCGAAACTACTAAAACTAATAAATTCCGTCGGCGCCAAGGGCGAAAACACCGCTTCGGCTAAATGGGTTTTACATAAAATCGCGTCGAATTGCGATAAATAGGGTTTCCACTCCTGGCGAAACCATTCTTGATTGGGAATCAAACAATTTTTGCGGGCGAAGGGAAACCAGCGAGGTACCACATCTTCAATAAAAAGGTTGATATCGTAGCGGGGACGCTGGCGTAGGGTTTGACTCGTCCATTGTTCGACTGCGGTGGTGAGGCGGCGGACTTTGTGAGGGAGACTCGGCTTTCCGACTGCGTAATAACTGACTGAAAAACCTGCGGCTTCGAGAATTTTCGCTAGGAGTTGCGTATCTCGAGTCAATCCGGAACCGTTATCGCGGCCGATGAGGTTTACAGAGATCCCACGTGGCGTCATTTGTTGTTTTCTCCAGTTTGTTGTCCCCAATTCAGACTCGAATCTGTTGCTAAAGCTCCCGATGGCGTATCCTCTACCGCAGGAGAGAATTTTGGCAAGGGGAAAGCGATCCCCGAGGTGGATCGATCTCTACCCTACAACCGACAGACGCGGTAAGATTCGATCGACTACCATCGAACATACTGTCAACCCAATCACAACTCGGGACATATCTAGTTTCCTCTGCGAAGGGTCGCACTTTCGCAGTTTGATTAGGAGATCGACTGATGTTAGCAAACATCTCGAAGCCAGCTATCGGCGATAGTGCTGAAACCCTGGCCGACTGTGCGGGTGTCCTCCTGACAACTCGAAGTATTGTCTTGAGACACCTCCTCAAACAAAGCTGGATTTGGCAAGTTCCCCCCGTCGGACAGTGGGTCGTCCGACAGGCGTTGAGAACCGCGAGAACCCCCGCCGATGGCGCGATACAGTGCGACTGTCGGCGCTACGGCGAACTCGTGGAACTGGTTCGCGCCATCGTCTGCGATCGCGCCTTGCTGTCTCCGCTGATGGAACGATATCCCGCCATCGCCCGAATTGTCGAACAACTCGATCGCGATCCCTGGCTGAAAGTGGAAATCGCCAGTTACTACGCCGACAAACTCCGAGAACTCGAAAACCGCGAACGAGATTCGGTGGCGTCCCGGTAGCGACGAGGAAGTTTGTGGGCTATCATCGAAAATTTTGGGTTTGAAACCCCGCCCTTCTAGGGCGGCTTTACAGTACAATGGACGTGAATGGTTAAACTGGCTAACGAAACCCAAGTTAGTAAGTTTGCCTAAAACTCCAATTGAATGGGAATTTTGGCGGTGGGACACACCGTTACAGCCTGTGAAGCGAGTGTAAGACTTGAAGGATCTCGATCCGGAGAGCCACTGCGAAAAACTCGAGAGAGAAGGAAGCAGGAACCCAAATCGCGAGGTTTGGGAATCACCGTCCTTCCTTCGGCGGTGAGGATGTCAACGGTCACAGTCGCCCGTGCAACTCCCACGCGCGATCGACCTGTTCTAGATGTTTCTAACGCTGCTAAATCGATCGTGAACGACAGCTACGATTCTCTGTACGTCGGCCTCGTCCGCAACCTTGCCAAACGCAAGCGACAAGCACTCTCTGAGGAACTCGGAACCCTCATCGACGCCATCCAAAACGAAGGCTACACCTTCGCCGACCTCATCGGCGCCACCCGCGACATCATCCGCCGCCAAAAGTCGGGAGGCTACTGGGACGACTGTACCAACGACCTCGATCGCGCTTTCGAGTCCGCGCTGAAAGCCCAAGAAAGCCGCGAGTCTCGGGATGTTCGAGAAAGTTTAACCTCCCGCGAACCGCGCACTGAGGAGGATTGGCGCGAACGGGACAACCCGATTACGGGTTAACGGCCGTTTAAATTCAGAAAATCCCCTAACGCCTCCACCATGCGAGGCGGCCAGCGACGCACCTGCGCCACCCACTCTAAATCGCCGTAGCGGGAATCCAACCCGTAAGCCGCCACCCAGTTACTTTCGGCTTCTCCGAGACTTCCTTTCGCCCACAAACTGGCTGTCAACGCCGCCCGCATATCTGCAAACTGGGGGTAACGACGCACGATATTTTTCATGCGACGCACCGCTTCGTCAGTTTCTCCAATTTGATAGAGGGCTAAAGCGCAATTGGCGCGGGCGAAGGCGAAATCTGGGGCGATTTCCACAGCTTTTTGGTAATCTTCCACCGCCTCTTCCCAATTTCCCCGTCCGGCTTTGGCGTTTCCGCGATTGTTGTAGGCGGCGGGGTCTTCCGGAGAGAGTTCTAACACGCGGTTGTAATCGGCGATCGCATCGTCCCAGCGTTGTAAGGCTTCGTACACCGTTCCGCGATTGAGATAGGGGTCGGGAACCTCGGGGGCGAGTTCGATGGCTCGGTTATAGTCGGATAAGGCGGCCTCGAGGTGGTTTTGGCTGACGCGAACGTTACCGCGATTGCTCCAAAGGGCGGGATTTTCCGGAAAGCGATCGATGGCGTCGCTCCAGTCGTTTTCTGCTTCGGTAAAGTTTCCCTGTTGGCTCGATCGAATGGCTCGATCGAACAGATTTTCTAACTGCTCGAACTGGGTTTGAGTTAAATTACTTTGAGCTAAATTACTTTGAGCTAAATTACTTTGAGCTAAATTACTTTGAGCTAACGGTATCGAACCGTTAATTCCCAGCAACCCGAAACACCAAACCCACGCGATCGACACCGTTACGATCCAACCCACAACCCCATCTCCTCAACTTTTAACATTAACCTTTGACCTTCACGATTCTCACAATTAATTCTCACAATTAATTCTCACAATTAATTCTCACAATTAATCCTGATTGAATATTAATCCTGATTGAATCAGCGCGGTTCGCCGTCCTCCTGCGCCACGGGCAATTCTATAACGATTTCCGTTCCCGAAGAGAGATTGTCGTTGACGTATAGTTTGCCGCCGTGAGCTTGGACTACCACTTGATAACAGGTCGAGAGACCCAATCCCGTGCCTTTACCGACAGATTTGGTGGTGAAAAACGGATCGAAAACGCGATCGCGCACGGTTTCGGGAATTCCCGGCCCGTTGTCGCGCACCGCCACCCGCACCCACTCCGCTGAGAGCCGTTCGGTACGAAGGGTCAACTGTCCCGGCACTTCTAAGTCTTCTAAAACGTCCAGGGCGTTTTCAATTAAGTTGAAAAATACTTGATTGATTTGGCCGGGGCGACATTCGACTTCTGGCAAGGTTTCATCGTACTGTTTGCAAACTTTTAAATCTGATTTAAACCGCCGTTGGAGCATCACCAAACTGCTATCGAGACACTCATGTAAATCGACGGGTTTCAGTTCAGCTTCGTTGAGGTGAGAGAATGTTTGCAGGGCGTTAACTACGCTAGAAATGCGCTGGCTACCATCCTTCATGGATTTCATGACTTTAGGAAAATCTTCCCGAAGATAGTCGAAATCCAGGTCTTCTTTTAACTCCTCGACTTCCGCAATATCTAGCGTTTCGATTCCTTCTAAAAGGGAAGTTCCGTATTCACTAGCATAGTGAAGGTTTGCGAAAATGAAATTATTAGCGTTGTTAATTTCATGGGCGACACCGGCCGCCATTTTGCCCAATCCCGAGAGTTTTTCACTTTGAATGAGTTGCAGTTGCGTCGATTGCAGTCGATCGAGAGTTTGTCGCAACTCTTGAGCTTGAGCTTTCGTTTGAGTGTAGAGTTCCGACTGTTGTACGGCAATGGCCACCTGTTCGGCCAGTTGCGAGAGCAGTTCGATTTCCGTTGGTTTCCAAGGACGGGGGGACTCACAGGCTTGAGCCAGGAGCAACCCCCACAACTGTCGCGATTCCGAGAGTTCCCCCGAATCCGTCCGGCGAGTGACGATGGGAACGATGAGATTGGCTTTCACGTGGATGCGATGGAGAAAATTCCGGTGACAGACATCGAGTTCGGGATCGGTGTGAATGTCATCGATCGCCCGCACGCGCCCTTTCAGATACAGTTGAGCGTGTTCGCCGTGGAAACAGTCGTCGCGGGTTTCCTGGGTTAAAATCGACCACTCAGGACGGGCGACATCTTCCACCACCACTTCCCCCTGCCAACCCTCGACAAACTGATAAACTACCACGCGATCGGTCTCGAGGAGATCGCGAATTCCCGTGACAGCGGTTTGTAAAATTTCCGGTAAATCGAGACTGCGCCGCACGCGATCGGTCATCAACCGCAACAAGCTCTCTCGCTGGGCTTGAGCTTGAGATTTAGCGTACAAGTCCGCCTGTCCGATGGCAATGGCGAGTTGATCGGCCAGTTGCGTCATTAAGTGGCTTTCGCGAGTTTTCCAGCGTCGCGGGGCGCGACAGTGATGGGCGATGAGCAATCCCCAGAGTTGGGGGAGGTCGTTTCGCCTCGGTTTCCCCAAGAGAATGGGGACGATGAGATTGGCGCGAACTTGCAAGCGTTCGAGAAACTCCACGTGACAGCGATCGAGCTTGTCGTCAGCCTGCACGTCGTCAATGGCGCGAACGCGCCCTTCTCGATAGAGGTGGGCGTATTCTCCCGAAAAGCAGTCGTCAGCGCCCATATTGCCTAACACCGAAGTCCAGGGTCGAACCACATCCTCAACGACGACGCTACCGTGCCAGTTTTCGTGAAACTGGTAGATGACGACGCGATCGGCTTGTAACAACCGCCGAGCGCCTTGGACGGCAGTTTGGAGGATGGTTTGCGTGTCGAGAGTGTTGCGGACTTTGTTGGTTACGAGGCGCAGAAAAGCTTCCTGGGCGGCAGCGTCGCGAGTAGCTTTGTAAAGACGGGCGCGATCGATGGCGATACCCAGTTGTCGGGCGACCCCTTCGAGGAGTTGTTGTTCCCACGGTTGCCAGACGCGCTCGCGATCGCACTGATGCAGGCCGATAATGCCGTTGACTTCCCCTTGGTGGCGCGTGGCGATGGCCAGCATCGAGCGAATTTGCAGAGATTCCACGATTTGCAGAGACGCTTCCCCCAAACCGGGAAAATCACTGAAGCGTTCGACCGCTACCGCTTTCGTCGTTTCTTGCAATGCCTGTAAGTGGGCGTTGTCCTTCGGGTTGACTTCGATGCCCAATTGCGAGGGATAGTCCCCGTCGTTGTATTCCCCTCGGGTGACGAATAAGTTCCGGGCTTCTTCTTCCCGTACCAGAACGCTGGCGCGGTTGCACTTGAGGGTACGACAGAGCAACCGACAGGCGGTTGACAGCACTTCGTCTAAGTCGAGGGTACTGCTCAGTTGAACGTTAATTTCGTTAAGAAGCGTCGCCAGTTGGACTTGTCGTTCGAGTTCCGAGCGATCCGGACAGGAAGAAGGATTCTCGTCGATCGTCGTTTCTTCGGACGCCGCCTCTTCGGATTTCGGGGCGATGGCGTCGGTTGAAAGGATGAGATCGGAAGAAGAACCGGGGGAAGGCATAGGAATTTCTTGAACGAGGTTCTTGTGACATTGACGAACGACAATTCTGGGCTGCCTCAGCGCTGGGGTGAAGGGGTCGCGCCAATTTTCGAGTTGACACCCTCAGTGATTCGATCGAATCGATTGATTAAGCTTATTGTATCGTCATTAAAAAAATATTAAATTGCCCTGACAGGTGTAGTTTTCCCGACTCCCCCTCACGCCGGCCTTCTCCCTATTCTAACGAGGTCTCTCGAACGATGTCTGATTTTTCCGACCTGCGCCATAACCGCCGTCCCTGGCTGGGGTTGGGCATTGGCAACTCGCGCTTGCATTGGGCCCGATTCGAGGGAGAGGCGATCGCGGCTGCGTGGGACACGCCCCATTTAACGGCAACGGAGATCGATCGCCTTCAAGAGAGCCAGTTCGACTTTTCGCCCTGGTGCGCCGTCTCGAAGCAAGGGGATCTGCGGTTAATCGTCGCCTCAGTGGTTCCCGAACAACTGCGGTTGTGGCGTTCCCGCCTTCCCCTGACGAATTTGAGTCTCGACAACGTACCGTTACGGGGATTGTATCCGACCTTGGGGATCGATCGCGCCTTGGCGGTATTGGGAGCAGGAATCCGTTTCGGGTTTCCGGTGTTGCTTGTCGATGGCGGTACGGCTTTGACGCTGACCGCTGTAGGGAGCGATCGATCCCTCGTCGGCGGTGCCATTTTACCGGGGTTGAGATTGCAATTGCGATCGCTGGCGCGAGATACCGGGGCCCTTCCCGAAATCGCCCTGGACGCGGACGCTTCCTGTCCTCCCCGCTGGGGGAAAGACACCCCCAGCGCCATCGAAAGCGGCATCACCTACACCGTTCTCGCCGGATTGCGCGACTTCATCGAAGTCTGGTGGCACGATTATCCCAATACGTCGGTGGTGTTGACGGGGGGCGACGGTTGGCGGTTGCGAGGGGGATTGGTGCAGTGCGTTCCCCCCTGGGCGCCCCAGCTTCACTACGATGCTCAGGCGTTCTTTATCGGGCTGAAAACTGCCGTTTTTGAGAATTAATCGAGAACAGACAACAAACAGATCCCCGGCCTCTCGAAGAGACCGGGGATCTAGGGGTGAGTTAAATTTGGCAATACCAGGCGTCTCAGAAGCTTGCCCGGTTGCGATGGCGATTAATCGGGATTGACGTTGTAACTTCCCACGATGACGTTGGCATCGTCGAGATAGCGATCGTAAGACTCGTCAATGCCGTAAAGATTTAAAATATAGATGCGAGAGCGGTGCTGTTCGATATAGCTCACCGCATCGACATCTTGACCCTGGGCGTTTTGACCTCGCCAATCGACACGAACGCTTTTATCCGGCTGGAGTTCCGTATTTAACCAGCCGAAATTGTTGTAAGTGGCTTTGTATCGATCGATAAACAGTTCCTCGAGTTCCTCGTCCGTCAGTTGTTGGCTTTCCTCTAAATAGAGAACTTCGCCGCCAAAGTTTCCGTCCGAAGAGAGAAACTCTAACCCGTTGACTCGAGGTTGTTTGGCGTAATCGTCCGGAAACGAAATCGAAAACGCCCCGTTGGGATCTCGATACAGATTCCCGTCCGACTCCGTTGCTTGTGCCTCCTGGCTAGACGCCGCCGGAGACGGAGAAGGCGTCGGCGTCGCAGAAGCGGTAGCGCTCAGTTCCGGGAGAGCCTCCGATTCGCCGTTGGCGGAGGCGTCTGTCTCGCCATCTCCACCGCTACAGGCCGTCAGGAGACAGGCACAAGCAGCGATCGAGAGCGAGAGGCGCAGGAAATCTTGCATAGCTGGTGATTCGATTCAGTTGAGGCTCGATCGTACAGATTCGATTTTACGGGAAAGTCGCAGAAGAGACAGGGCGATCGCGCACCGACCCCAAGCCTGCGATCGCCCTCGACTTTTCGTCCTCTGTCTGGTCGATCGCTCTCCAAGGGGCGATCGTTTTCTCTTCTCTCAGACCGTTTAATGGACTTTTGTAACATCAAAATCGCAATTCATCAACAAACCCATATTTTTGTAAAAAATATTGAATATTTTTGCATTTGAATTTGCTTTTTCATCGAAAATTGGTAGCGTATATATCAGAAAAAATAACCCAATCTATTTAGTCAAGATTTGATGACATTTTAGCCATAAATCGAACCCAACAGATTAAAAATGTCATCGCAAAAGCAGCGAGATCGAGCCATTTGGAGGCTTAAAAAGGGGAAGAATCCCCAAACCTCCGCCGATAAAACAGAATCCAAAAAAAAAGGGAATTCCCCCAAAGTGGTTTCGGTTTCAACCCAGTCAAAACATACTCATTACGGGAGTTTAGCCATGAGCGATCGACGTCTCCTTGAAAATACGAACAACCTTTATCGCGACATTTCGATTTCGACCCTAATCGAACAGCAACTGTCCCATCGAGAACGCTTAGACGGTTATGCCAGCGAACCCGTCGATTTTTACAGAGCCGAATTTCCCACCTACGGCTTAGAAGCCATCGGCATCAAACATCCCGGTCGCGTCTACCGCAACCTCTGCGTCTCCAAACTCATCGAACATACCCTAGCCCGAGGCGAAGGCGTCCTGGCCAGCAACGGCGCCTTGTGCATCAAGACCGGAAAATACACCGGCCGTTCCCCCAACGACAAATTCATCGTCGACGAACCGAGCAGTCGCGACGAAATCCACTGGAACCAACTCAACGTTCCCATCTCAGAAGATAACTTCAACCGCCTGTACCGCCACGTCCGCGCCTACGTCCAAGGGCGAGACCTCTACATTTTCGACGGTTACGTCGGCGCCGATCCCAAATACCGCATGGGCGTTCGCATCATCAACGAACTTCCCGCCCAAAACCTCTTTGCCCATCAAATGTTCGTGCGTCCCACCGACGAAGAACTCGACGGCCACCAAGCGGACTTCACCGTTCTGGCCGTACCGGGACTTCACGGCGACATCGACGACGGCATCAACTCCGAAGCCTTCATCGTCGCGCACTTCGGCAAAAAACTCATCATCATCGGCGGCTCCCACTACGCCGGAGAAATCAAAAAATCCGTATTCTCCCTGATGAACTACTTCATGACCAAACGGAACGTTTTGCCGATGCACTGTTCCGCCAACATGGACGATCGCGGCAACACGGCCTTGTTCTTCGGACTATCGGGGACCGGAAAAACCACCCTATCAGCCGATCCCAACCGTCGCACCATCGGCGACGACGAGCATGGTTGGTCTCCCGAAGGCATCTTCAACTTTGAAGGAGGCTGCTACGCCAAAACCATTCACCTATCTCGAGAAGACGAACCCCACATTTGGGACGCCATCCGCTTCGGGGCTTTAATGGAAAACGTCGTGCTCGATCGCGCCACCCGCAACCCCGACTATCACGACAACAGCCTCACCGAAAACACCCGCGCCGCCTATCCCATCCACTACATTCCCGATGCCGTCATTCCCAGCATCGGCAGCCATCCCAAAACCGTCATTTTCCTAACCGCCGATGCCTTCGGCGTCCTGCCGCCGATTTCCAAACTCAGCAAAGAGCAGGCCATGTACCACTTCATCTCCGGGTACACCAGCAAGCTGGCCGGGACCGAACGGGGCATCACCGAACCTCAAGCCACCTTTTCCGCCTGTTTCGGCAAACCCTTCCTGCCCCTATCCGCGTCCGTCTACGCCGAAATGCTGGGGCAGCGCATCGAACAACACAAAATCCAAGTCTATCTCGTCAACACCGGATGGTCTGGCGGCGGGTACGGCGTCGGTCGCCGTATGGAAATCAAACACACCAGGGCTATGGTCACAGCCGCTCTCAACGGCGATCTCGACGACATTCCCTTCTCACCCCATCCCGTTTTCCGTATCGGTATCCCCGAACGAGTTCCCGGCGTCCCCAGCGAGATTCTCGATCCCAAACAAACCTGGAGCGATCCCGACGCCTACGATCGCCAAGCCCTGAACCTCGCGCGGCGTTTCGCCGAAAACTTCCTTCGCTACCCCGACGCCGCCCCTGAAATCCGCGCCGCCGGGCCGGTATTTTAATCATCATCACTCACCACCTCACCATCACCGTAGAGGCTGAAATAGGCTTGTAACACTTGCAAGACCTTCGGACCCGTAAAAGAACCGCCCCCCTGTCCCGAATGTTCGCCAAAAGCAACCACCACAATTTCGGGGTCGTCCATCGGACCGTAAGCCCCGAACCAGGTATGGGATTCGTAAGGGGGCGCTTCTGCCGTGCCGCTTTTGCCCGCAAACGGCGGAATGTCCGACGAGTTGATTTTCGATCCCGTCCCCATCGTGATGACCTCTCGCAACCCTTGGGCTAAAACATCGAGAGTGCCTTGGCTGATATTGAGAGATTCTCGCCACTGACTGGCTTCCGTGTCGTCTTTCCACAGGTGCGGTTGTACCCGGTAGCCCCCGTTAGCGGGAACGGCGAACATGACGGCCACTTGTAGCGGCGACGCCTGTAAATAGCCCTGACCGATGGACATATTGATGGTGTCGCCCATGTACCAGCCTTCCCCGATAACCTCTTTTTTCCAGGCTTCGTCAGGAACTAGGCCGGCGGCTTCTTCCGAGGCCAGTTCGATGCCCGTTTTCTCCCCGAATCCGTAGCGGCGCGTCCATTGAATCAGGGGTTTTTCGCCGATAGCTTGGGCAATTTGATAGAAAAACGTATCGCTACTCCAGGCCATCGCCCCCGCAAAGCCCAGAGGGCCGAAACCGACTCGGTTCCAATCCCAAAACCGGATCCCCCCGGCAGTAATGTAGGGATAAGTCGGAAGAACCGTTCCGGGGGGAAACTCGCCCGATTCGATCGCCGCAGTAGTGGTCACAATTTTAAACGTACTGGCGGGGGGAAAGCCCTGTAAAGCGCGGTTGACGAAGGGGTGGTCGGCGCTTTGGAGTTCTGCCCAATCCTCGCTACTGATGCGCGTCGAGAAAATATTGGGGTCGAACGCCGGACGGCTGACCATCGCTAAGACGGCACCGTTGCGGGGGTCGATCGCTACGATCGCGCCTTTGGTGTTGCCCAGGGCAGCTTCAGCGGCTTTTTGCAACTCCAAATCCAGAGTGATTTGTACGTCTCGACCGCCTCGCGCCTGTTTTTCGCCCAAGACGCGCACGATTTGACCTCGGCTGTCCACTTCCACTTGACGGCCGCCCCAATCGCCACGCAGTTGGTCTTCAAAGGCGGCTTCGACGCCCATTTGACCAACAATATCTCCGAGGCGGTATTCTTCTTCGCCGTCTTCTCGATACTCAGCCAGGGCTTGTTCGTCGATTTCTCCGGTATAGCCCAGAACGTGGGCAGCAACAGAACCGTTGGGATAGGTGCGGACGGCTTCGACGCTGACTTCGATACCTTTTAAGTCCTGGCCGTACTCTTCGAGGGCGGTCACTTGGGCGGAGGTGAGTCGGCGAGCCACGCGAATCGGCAAGGCAGAATTGTAGCCGATTTGCTCGAGGCGATCGAGTACAGCATCCGTGGGAAGGTTGAGGATTTCACACAGCCGTTCGATGGTAGCCGGCCAGTCCTCGGGTCTTTGTGCCAGCGGCCAGAGATAGACCGTGTGAGACAAACTGGAACTGGCCAGGATATTACCGTGGCGATCGAAAATATTGCCGCGAACCGGTTGGGTGGGAATCAAGCGAATTCGGTTATCTTCAGCCAGTTGGCGGTTGCGGGAACCTTGAATCAGTTGCAAGTACGCCAGACGCGCCCCGATTCCACCGACGAGAACCAGGGTAATCGCCAACATCATGACGATCGAGCGGGAAAATTCCCCGACAGTACGAGTGTTAGCGCGGTTTCCGAAGTGGGAAGACGGGATGGAGGTCATGTCGAGCTTTTGGAGAAGGGCAGAAGGACAGATGGGGAGATGGGGAGAGGGGGAGATGAGGAGAAACTATCAATTATCAATTATCGACTGTGTTCGCTGTCGAATTCATTATGCAACATGGGTCAAAGGTGAAAGGCGATCGCGATCGAGAAGCGATTCCGGGTATCGCGACGATCGCCCGTCCTCCCGATACAATGAAGTGAACGTGCGATAAAGACGAACAGTCAACCGCTACCACGCGCCTCGTTCGCCGCGCTCGGGGTGGCCGTCAGACCGTCCCGACTGCTCGATCGTTCCTAAACCCCATTGGAGACCCGACGCGCGATCGGGGATACGACTAACCAGGAGCCGCTATCATGCTGCAAACTGCCACCCATAACAGCGATTTGCCCACCCTCGATTCCGACTTCGACGTCGAACTCCGTAAAGTCTTCAAAGTCTTCAACGGTGAAACGGCCGTGCGCGGCGTCGAGTTTAACATTCGACGCGGGGAGTTTTTCAGTATCCTCGGCCCCTCGGGATGCGGTAAAACCACCACCTTACGCCTCGTAGCCGGGTTCGAGACGCCCTCGGCGGGGGAAGTCCTCATCCGGGGGAAGTCTATGACTCACGTTCCGCCACACCGACGCCCGGCCAATACGGTGTTTCAGAATTACGCCCTTTTCGACCACATGACCGTTTGGAACAACGTCGCTTTCGGCTTGCGAATCAAACGCCTCAGCCGTAGCGAAGTCCAACAACGGGTGGACGAGGTGTTGCAACTGGTGAAAATGGAAAGTTTCGCCAACCGCTACCCCAAACAACTGTCGGGGGGTCAGCGTCAACGGGTGGCTTTGGCCCGAGCGTTGGTGAACCGTCCGGCGGTGTTGTTACTCGACGAACCCCTCGGCGCGTTGGATTTAAAACTTCGCAAGCAGATGCAGGTGGAACTGTCGAACCTGCACCAAAACTTGGGGTTGACCTTCGTGATGGTGACGCACGACCAAGAAGAAGCCCTGTCTCTCTCCGATCGCATCGCCGTGATGAAAGACGGCAAAATCGAACAGGTGGGGACGCCCAACGAAATTTACGAACGGCCGCGAACTCCCTTCGTCGCGGACTTTATTGGCGATACCAATTTATTTGAAGGCCATCTCGAAAGCGCCGATAGCTCGAGTTTGCTGGTTCGCACCCACTCCGGTTTGAAAATCGTCGTGGCGCGAACCTCCGACTGGAGCGATCGCACCCGTCAAACCATCGTCAGCGTGCGTCCTGAAAAAATCCACCTGCACCTCGAGCGCCCCGACACCGCGCACAACATCTTGGAAGGACGCCTCCAACACGCCATGTATCTCGGCACCCACGTCCATTGTGTCGTCGAACTGGCTTCGGGAGAACCGTTAACCGTGCGTCAATCGACTCGTCTCGAAACCTTACCCGAAGACGGTGCGACCCTTTATCTGTCCTGGTCGCCGTCGGACTGCATCGCCCTTGACGCGCGAGCGACCTGAGAAAAAGTCTGGTGAACCCTCCCCGGAGAAAACCACGCCGCCTGTCGCGGTAAGATACTCATGAATCGTCGCGTTTTGACGTTTCGTCCGATAGCTCGCTCTTGGTGCCGTGCCTTCGACTCGTGTCTCGTTTCCGGGCGGTCGCTCGACCCGCCGTCAGTTTTTGAAAGCCTCTGCTGCCGCCGCCTCCGGTTTGGCACTCTCGAGCTGTGGTTGGACCCTGGCCAACGTCCGCACGAACGTCCGCACTGCCTCTGACGTTCTCTATATCTATACTTGGGCGGGTTATACCGATCGCGAACTGATCGACCAATTTTATAAAGAAACTCAAATTCGCGTCATCGCTGACGTTTTCTCTTCCAACGAGGAAATGTTGGCGAAGCTGCAAGCGGGGGCGGGTGGGGCCTACAGCGTCATCTATCCCTCCGATTACATGGTGCGGAAACAGATCGACCTCAATATGTTGATGGAACTGGATAAGTCCCGTCTGCCGAGTCTCGATCGCCTGTTTCCTAAATTCCGCGATCCCAGTTACGATCGCGAAAATCGCTACAGCGTTCCCCTGAGTTGGGGAACCACGGGTCTCATCTACAACCGCAAAGCCCTCAACCCCACCCCCCAAGACTGGCAGTATCTTTGGGACTACCGCCAACAGTTGACGAAACGCCTGACCCTTCTCAACGACCAGCGAGAAGTCTTCGGCGCCGCTTTGCGGTCTCTCGGATACTCTTACAATTCCACCGACCCCGATCGCATTCGCGCCGCTTACGAAAAACTGGTACAACTCAAACCCGCCATCGCTGCCTTCAACTCCGACGCTTGGCGCACGCAAATTTTGACGGGAGACCTCAAAATCGCCATGTGCTACTCTTCCGACGCCAACGAGGTCATCCCCGAAAACGCCGATCTCGCCTACGTCCACCCCGAAAGCGGCTCTTCGATTTGGACGGACGCTCTGGTGATTCCCCGCACCGCTCCCAACGTCGAAGGCGCTTACGCTTGGCTCGAATTCATGCTGCGTCCGGAAGTGGCCGCCCGCATCTGCGAACGTCTCAGTTTCGCGACCCCCAACGCCGCCGCCTTCAACCTGTTACCGCCGGAGGTGCAAACCAATACAACGCTATTTCCGCCCGAATCGGCCATCGAAAAGTCCGAAAGTCTCGAACCGATTCCCCCAGAAGTCGGGGAAATCTACAATCGCTATTGGACTCGCCTCACGAGCGGCTGATTTCCGTCAAGAGGGAAGCGGGAAGAGTGAAGACCCAGAATCGATCGTTTCTCCCCCTCTCCCCGGCTTCCCGGCTCCCCCTCCAGTTTCTGTCGTCCACCCAAAAACCCGTGTCTGTATCGCCTCCCCCGTCTTCGTCAAGTTCCGATGTGACCCCAGACGCCAGCCAACCGCGCTTGGGGACTCGCTGGGTCGGCCCTTTGGTTCTGTTGGGTCCGGCTGGGCTGTGGCTGCTGTTACTGCTGGTGCTGCCCGCGTTGGTGATTTTCCAGTTAAGTTTGGTGCCGAACATCCGTCCCGGCGATCTCGTCAATCCTTCGGGCATCGATAATTACCTGCTAGTTTTCAATCCCACGAACTTTCGCGTGATCGTGCGCTCGGTGGGTTTGGCAGTGGGAACGACGCTTCTGTGTCTGGTGTTGGGCTTTCCCGTGGCCTACTGGATTGCCGTTCTCGCCCCCAAAGGCTGGCGTAACCTGCTGCTGTTGGGTTTTATTTTGCCCCTGTGGACGTCGTCGCTGCTGCGAACCTACGCCTGGATTACCATTTTGCGGCCGACGGGGGTTCTCAATTCCATACTTTCGGCGATCGGACTGCCGACGCTGGAAATTCTCAACCGCACGCCAGCAGTGTTGGTGGGGATGAGTTACAGTTTTCTGCCCTATATGGTGTTGATTTTGTATTCGTCCCTGGAAAAGCTCGATCTCGCCTTACTGGAAGCGTCGGCGGATTTGGGGGCGACGCCGCCTCAAACCTTTTGGAAAATTACAGTGCCTCAAGCCTTTCCCGGTATCGCGGCCGGTTCTCTATTGGTGTTTATCACCAGTCTCGGCGATTTCATCGACCCGGAACTCCTCGGCGGCGCTTCCAGTATGACGGTGGCTCGCTTGATTTACAACCAGTTTTTGGGACAAACTCAAAATTGGGGATTTGGCTCGGCCTTGAGTATGGTGTTAATTTTTGCCGTAAGTCTGTCGATCGCCTTGTTGCTGAAATACGGCGATTCCTCTGCCACCCAGCGCTAATCGATCGCGAGGGCATGGGCGCGAGGCGGTATCCCCGATGCGATCGACGCTTCGACCTGTTTTCCCGAAACTTCGGCGGTGCCTGTTTCTCCCCCCGTTTGAGTCTATGACCGAAATCGTTCGTAACGCTCAATCCGACTCCCCCGATACCCTCACGTCTCCAGAGGAGCTTCCCCCCAACATGGCAAACCCTTCGCCCCTACCGCGCATCTCCTGGCAAGCGTTGTTTGTCGGCGCGATGTTTGCCTTTATGTACCTTCCCATCGCGGTTTTGGCGGCTTACAGTTTTAACGAATCTGCCTACAGTGCCAATTGGGAAGGTTTTACCCTGCAATGGTACCAACGGCTGCTTACGGACGTCCGCATCTTCTCCGCCCTCAAAAACAGTCTGATCGTGGCGCTGACGGCCGTGGTGGTTTCGGCGGTTCTCGGAACGCTGATGGCGGTGGGTTTGGCGCGATATCGCTTCCCCGGGAAAAAACTCTATCTGGGGATTTCCTATCTGCCTCTCATCGTGCCGGACATCGCGATCGCCGTGGCCACGTTGGTTTTTCTGGCGGCGGTAGGGTTTTCCCTCAGTTTGTGGACGATCGTGGCGGCTCATATCGTCTTCTGTTTGGCTTACATCGCTATCGTCGTCTCGACTCGTTTGGCGGATTTAGATCCCAACTTGGAAGAAGCCGCCCTGGATTTGGGGGCGACGCCAACTCAGGCGTTCTTGAAAGTCTTGTTGCCTCAGTTAATGCCCGGTATCGTCTCGGGCTGTTTGCTGGCTTTCGTCCTCAGTATGGACGATTTTCTCATTGCCAGTTTTACGGCCGGGGCGGGGGCGACGACGCTGCCGATGGAAATCTTCAGCCGCATTCGCACGGGGGTGAAACCCGATATCAACGCTTTGAGTGCGATTCTGATCGGCGTGTCTGGGGTGTTAGCGTTCGTGGCGGAATATTTGCGATATCGCAGCGAAGCGGGAAAAGCTAGATAAACTCGAATTTCAAGCGGGCCAGCAAAAGCTAGGCAACCCAACCGAACGGTTGGGTCAACCTAGCTGCGTACAGTTGAGAACCATTACTGATTCAGACGATTCAGCTTTTAGCTGAGTTCCGTCGGAAGAGTCGCCCTTCACACCACACTAACTTTATCGATATTAGTCGAGGGTTGAGGGGCTTGAAAAGCTCGACTGTGACAGTTGAACGGCGGAATCGAGCGGAGGTTGCGCGATCGCATCTGTATCTGCCAACGGCTGACAGGCGAGAACCCCGGTATCTTGGAAATACCGGGGTTCTCTATGGCAGAGGATGTCAAGGGATTTGCTCTCGTCATCCTGTCGTCCAATTGTTTCAACCCCTCTTGTTTCAACCCCTCATTTCCCACGTCGATGAAGTTTCAAACGCGAAAGTCGAACGCAACCGGGCCCAAGGCGACGCGGTGGTGGCGTTTCGGCGGGTTTCTGGCATGGGTGGCGATGGTGGCCACCTGTGCGATCGCGACCGGGGCGCTGGCACAGGTTCCCTCGGCCGGGCAGGCTCCGGCAGTGGAGGCTCCGGCTGGAGAGGCTCCCCCAGAAGAAACGGTCGATACAGATCGAACGGCTCGGGCGATCCTCGATGGTGAAGTACTGTTCGAGGTCAGTTCTTCGGGTCAGTTCTTCGCCCCCGAACGCGCCAATTTTATTAACGAACAACTGCAAAAAGCGGCCGAGCGTCCTGGGGTCGAAGCGGTGGAGGTAGTCGAACGCAACGATTTGCCGACGATTTTACTCGACGGCATTTATTTGATGACCGTCACGGAACGGGACTCGGAAGCCGGACGCACAGCCGAAGAGCAGGCGGAAATTTGGGCCGACAATATTCGCCAAGCCCTTCGCCAAGCTGATCGAGAACGGAGTCAGACGTTTTTACAACAGTCGATTTTGCGGGGCGTGGCTTTAATCGTGGCGGCGGTGGTTCTCCATTGGTCTTTTGGCAAACTGGCTCACCTCCCACCTTGGGGAACGGAGGACGACCCCACGGTTCGGGCGTGGCGCTCGCTGCTGCTGGTGTTGGGACGAGTCGTTCTCTGGATAGCCACCCTCTACTATCTGGTGGATTTGCTACCGGTGACGCGGCGGTGGAGTTACGAAGTTCGCCAACTGGTCTTCGACAGTCTGACGGCGCGGATTCTGCCGGTGGACGACGATACGTATTCGGTTATCGACTTGCTGATTTTGGCGGCGCTGTTGGTGGGGTTGGTGGTGGCAGCCAACCGTTTGACGCAGTTGGTGCGATCGCGGGTCTTGCAAATTGCCAGCTTGAACCGAGGCGCTCAAGATACCATCGCTACGGTTCTCAAATATTCTCTGATCGTGGTGGGAACGGTCGTCGTCTTCAATCTTTGGGGTCTTAACATTACCTCGATCGCGATTTTTGCCGGGGCGTTGAGCGTCGGGATCGGTTTCGGTTTGCAAGATATCGCTAAAAACCTCGGTAGCGGCATCGTCTTGCTCTTCGAGCGTCCGATTCAGGTGGGGGATTTCGTGCAGGTGGGGGAATATATGGGAACGGTCGAGCGCATCGGCAGCCGCAGTACAGTCATTCGTACTCTCGATCGGGTGTCGATTATTGTACCCAACTCCCGGTTTCTGGAAACGGAGGTGATTAACTGGAGTCACGATAATCCGGTCTCTCGTTTGCGCCTCCCGGTGGGCGTCGCTTACGGCTCGGATATTTCGGCGGTGAAGTCCGCTCTCTTGGAAGCGGCGCAGCAAAACGCTCAGGTGTTGAAAGTGCCGCCGCCTCGGGTGCTGTTCGTGGAGTTCGGCGACAGTTCGCTCAATTTCGAGCTGTTGGTGTGGTGCGCCGATCCCAGTCAGCAGTACGTTCTCAAAAGCGACTTGTATTTTGCCATTGAGGAGCAACTCAAGGCGGCTGGGGTGGAAATTCCTTTTCCTCAGCGGGATTTGCACGTGCGATCGGGTCAGTTTCCCCTCTCCTTGTCCCCGGATTTGGAACGGTTGGTGATGCGATTGTTGGAAAAATGGACTCGGTGAGATGGGGGTTCGGGGGGAGAACGTTCGTTAGCCTTTCGCGATCGCCGGGGCCGCCGATGGGGGAATTTCCCGTTTTGCGGGCGCGTCCGGGCAGTAGCGGACACGGGACTCGGTAGAATATATCTCAAGACCCGCGCGACGTGACGGTAAATCTAGCCCCACTCGGCCGGCCTCCTGGCCTCGATCGCTCGCTTCGGTAGCGGGGGGATAGATGCGGGACAGATGTATTTATTGTTTCAATTGATTGAGATTGCTTCGTTCAATACTGTTCGACGGGAGAGACCATGTTGTTACCGAAAGGCTTTGAAGTAGAAATGTACACGGGAACCCCCGAGGGGGAGATCGTGGGTCTCTCCGATCGCATCGTGGCCGACCTCGATCGCTTTTCTCGGGAACCGGATAAGCGCAACGTGGAATACACCACCGCGCCCCTCTGTAGTTACGACCAGTTACTCTGTGAATTGGTGCGTCCCCGCCAGATTTTACGGGACTATTTACACCGCCTCGGCTCCTATACGCTCGTTCCCGGCAGTACTTTGTCTTTGGGGGACTCTGGCCAGTTTTTCCGCTCCGACCCTAACAATCCCTACCACGATTTTATCGAACGGTCTTATGGGTCTACGGTGGTGACGGCCAGCGTTCATATCAATGTGGGAATCGGCGATTTGGAGGTGTTGATGCGGGCGAACCGCTTGATTCGCGTCGAGGCGCCGTTGTATTTAGCTTTGAGTGCGTCTTCGCCGTTCCTCGATGGGAAGGTGACGGGGGACGATTCGACGCGCTGGCAGGTGTTCCCGCAAGTGCCGGAGGAAGTACCGCTGTTCGACAGTCACGGCCATTTCGTGCGCTGGACTGAGGAACAGTTGGCGCTCGGTACGATGCAAAACGTGCGCCATTTATGGTCTTCTGTCCGTCCTAACGGCGATCGCCGTCCTTACAATCTCAATCGTCTGGAACTGCGAATTTGCGATTTGATTGCCGATCCGATCGATTTGTTGGCGGTGACGGCTTTGTTAGAAGCTCGGATTTGGCAGACGATCCTCGATCCGAGTCTAGACCCCCTCGCCAGCAGTCGGCTTCCGGAAAATACCCGCGCCGAGGCGTTGTTGGAACTGACGCGGGACAACGAACGAGCTGTTGCTAAGGACAGCCTCGACGCGACGTTACGTCATTGGGAGGACGGCCGGGAAATTTTAGCTCGGGATTGGATCGAACAGATGTATCAGACGGTGTTGCCGACGGCTAAGGAGCGGGGAATTCGCTGTTTTCTCTCGCCGATTCGCCAGATTTTGCGGGAGGGCAATCCGGCGCAACAGTGGCGGCGAGCCTGCGAGAATGGAAGTTCGCCACGAGAGCAGATCGTTGGGGCGATCGAGGCGGAAATCCGCCGGGAACGGGAGCTAGAGGACAAACTCTGTCGTTTGTTGGTGGCCTAGACAGCACAATCAGAATATTTAATCGATCTGCCTTTTGCCGATCTGATTAGGAAAACCTATCGATCCGCCTCACGGCTGACGGCCTTGAATTGGGGCGATCGCAGGGTTTTTCGGATTGTTTGATGGCTGGATTTCGAGTTTTTTGTTGTTTTTGGGTAAAATGCCGAATTTAGTTTTAGTTAACCCTCAAATTCCTCCGAACACGGGAAATATCGCCCGAACTTGTGCGGCAACTCAAACGCCGCTGCATTTGGTGGGGCCGTTGGGGTTTGAGTTGAGCGATCGCTATCTCAAACGGGCGGGGTTGGACTACTGGCCTTATGTGACTTGGCACTACCATGAGACGCTCGAGCAATTTCGCGGCACTCGTCAAAGCGAGAGCGGACGTTGGATTGGATTCAGCACTCGAGGACGGTGTAGTTATACAGAGTTTGAATTTCGCTCCAACGATTGGTTGTTGTTTGGCAGCGAAACCGAGGGTCTGTCCTCCGAAACCCTCGAGGACTGCGACGAGACGGTGTTCATTCCCATGCTGGAGCCTCGCGTTCGCAGCCTGAACCTCTCAGTCAGTGCGGCGTTGGGCTTGTTTGAATGCCTGCGACAAACGAATCGTTTTCGCGACGCCCCCTCTCCTAAAGGAAACACTTCGCCCTCGGTTCTCGAATCGTAACGGGGGAGGGGGGAGCGAGAGCGTCGATCGCCGGTGGGAGACCTCAAAGATCGCCGGACGCCCAAGTGGCCGTTTCCCCACCCCTGAGAGCGATCGCCCGCGTTGTGTTTCCGACTCCCTTTCCCCCCAATTCTGACGCGATCGCGCCACCGTTATCGGGCGTAAAACCGATAAGAAATTTCTATCGACCGATCCCCACTTGGGCGAGGTGCGGCCGATAGATTTTTTTATTCGACTTTTCTCGTTTGAGAACCGAACAAACCCTCGACGGTTCTGCGATCGAGCCGTTTTCCACAAGTCTGCGATCGGACCTCAACTTAAGATCGAGCGATCGCTTCTCCGCAAATTCTCCAGTAGACGAAGGGGCTGAGTTCGGCGTACAGTTTCGTCGATATCTAGAAATTGTCGAGTTTGACAATTTCAGCAAATCGTACCGTTAAGACAACCCGCAAATCTCCGACCGTTTAACGGGCGATTGGGGTGTGTCTGTTCCCGAAACCCTCGGTGGCCATCGCTTAAAATCTAGAGCGAACAAGGTCTTCAGCCGTGTAACCTTGTGTAAATCAAAAAACCAGGGTACGCTGTCCTAAGCATTATTGCTGTCAGCGATCGACATCAGCTAATCAGCGTGATTTGTATCACTAATAGCCCGTCGGTTCGGGAAATCAAAAGACTGCTACTTACTCGCTATATCGTCTAGGAGGTCGTTGCTTGAAACGAGCGTTCCCACACCCAATCCACCCTGTCCCTGCTGGCGCGGCCAACCCGCTTCTCTCGGCAGGGCAGACGCGGTCAGTCGTGCCAGAAAGCTATCGTCGAGTACGAACTTCGGCGGCTGCCCTCGGCATCGCGCTATCGATGGGCGCTTCGGGCGGACTGTTACCCAAACAAGGGGACGCGGCGTTCGCAGCCGAACCCGCGACTGCTAAAACCGCCGCGACGTTGATGCCCCCGTCCGTTGATAAAACGGCAGTACTCCCACTCGACAAAGTGGCGACGTCGGAGGCCACAGCCCAAGCCGCCCCATCTCTCGAGGTGCGAGCGCAATCTGACTCGTCCGAGTCTGTGACGCACCTCGTGCAGAGCGGTCAAACCCTCTGGCAAATTGCGAAAGCCTACCGCGTCGAGGCGAGTCTCATCGCAGCCGCCAACGGGATCTCCATCGACAGGGTTCTAGACATCGGGCAGATTCTCGAGATTCCCGTCACCGAGGGTATGGTGTATCCCCCCTTGGAAATTCTCGCCCCCGAGTCGGAAAGTGTTGCCGCACTCTCACCGAGCGAGACGAAGGGACTCGATAAAAGAAGCGAGGTTGGCAGTGAACCCTCTCGCATCGCCCGACGTTCTCCCAATTTTAACTCGAAATACGAACTGGCTCGCCTCGAACGAAGCGGTTCTCTGTCGTCTTCGGAATTGGCTTTAGCGAAAAAGCCCCGTCTGGACGATCGCGATGGAAGCGGTATCCTCGCCGCCGTCGAGTCGCCCGAGGAACTCGACAGCATTCCATCCGAGATTCCGGAAACAGCAGAACCCGAAACGCAAGCTACCGAGGCAGATTCCTATCAGATTTCCGAAGGGGAAACTCTGGTTCAGGTCGCCAGCAGCCACGGCGTCACGGTTGAAGATCTCGTTCGGGCTAACCAACTCGACGATCCCGATCGCATCGTCGCCGGACAAGAAATCGAAATTCCTGCCGCCAGCGATGGCCAACCTCAACCGCTGACGGTCTTCGGTCGCGAAACCACGCTCGCGGCTCTCCCCGATAAAAAAGTCCGGACGATCTCGGAATCGGAAGACAGCGAAGTGGAACTGACGGCTCTGCCGAACGTGGTTCTCCCCGACTCCCCAATCTCGGAAAACGACGTTCCCGACCTCGTGTCTTCCACAGCTTCGGACGCACGCGAACCCTCGGAAGTTCCCGTCCTCAGCGCAGAAGATACGACGCCAGTCACTCCTTCGCAACTTCAAGCTTTTAACTTACCCGAAGCTGAAAATCCCTACGCTAACGGATTGCGCTCCGATATCGATCGCCTGCGCGATCGCTACGGCCATACTGACGACGACAGGTTGGCAACATCCCTCAACCCCCGGTCGTCTCGAAACGCCCTCCGCCGGGAATCTCGGCAACTGGCCGCCGCCACTCGGGTAAACCCCGACTTCGACGCCGAACGCCAAAACGCTCCTGAAAGCCGCGAAACGGAGTCCGCCGAACGGGTCAAACCCCAAAGCGATACCCAAGAAGTGGCCGTCGCCCCGATGGGATCGGCCAACTACGCCCCTATCCTGCCTCCTCGAGCTGTGTCTCCCGATTTACCGGCTCTGTCTGCTCCCGGTGCGTACTTGCCCAAGCCCCAAGCTCCTGAAGGAGCTGTCGGGGCTGATATGGACTTCAACGGCTATATCTGGCCGGCACAAGGGGTCTTGACTTCTGGATACGGTTGGCGCTGGGGTCGCATGCACAACGGCATTGATATCGCCGGACCCATCGGCACTCCTATCGTGGCTGCCGCTCCCGGGGTGGTGACTTACGCTCAGTGGAACGCTGGCGGGTACGGGAATTTAGTCGAGATTACCCACCCCGATGGCAGTTTGACTCTGTACGCCCACAACCACCGCTTGCTGGTTACGGAAGGACAGCAAGTCGCTCAAGGGCAACAGATTGCTGAAATGGGGAACACTGGGTTCACTACCGGACCCCACTTGCACTTTGAAATCCATCCCTCCGGACAGGGTGCTGTCAACCCTATGGCCTATTTGCCGTAAGTGAGGGTTGGCTGTAACTGGCGGAAGCTGCCGATTTTCGAGCGACTTACCCGTGTGATGTGTGTGTGAGATCCATCTAGAGAGAGAGAGTCGAGGGATTCTCTCTCTTGTTCGGTCTCGGCTTTGTTTTTTCCTACAGGGGAATTTCATAACTCTGAGGCGTTTTTCTGGCTCCCTAGGGGGGTGTTGACTAAAAAATCAATATTTTAGCAATATTTCCATTATATTAAAATAGCTTTATCTTATCCCAAAACGGCGTCGAAGTCAAGAAAAAAAAGCGCCGCCGTCGAGCAAAAAGTTTATTTTTTTTAATAAAAAATACTTTTAATAGTATTGAATCTTATATTTATATGGTCTACCCATAGGGAGTTTCTTGTCAAGGGGGCATCGGACTCAATTGGGCTGAAACGATCGATCCTGCCAGGGGTGCGATACAATCGCATCAAGTCCCAAAAAGACCCGAGATCGAGCATTCTCGCCATGGGCATCATGACAGAAGACCGTCCGTTGGTCGTTGAAACCTTCGACCTCAAAAAAACCTATCGCACGGGATTTTGGCTCAACCAAAAAGTCCGCTCTCTCAAAGGTTGTTCTCTTTCCGTCAGCGAGGGCGAAACCTTCGGCTTACTCGGACCCAACGGAGCGGGAAAAACGACCCTATTGAAAATTTTACTGGGAATCCTGCGACCGAGCGGCGGTGGGGGAACTCTCCTCGGACGTCCCCTCGGCGATCGCTCCGTCCGCCAGCGGGTCGGCTACCTTCCGGAAAATCCCTATTTTTACGACTATCTCACGGCGAACGAATTTCTGAACTTTATCGCCGGACTGTTCGACATTCCCGAAGGGGATCGATCGCACCGAATCGCCCAACTCCTCGACTGGGTGGGCATTTCCCAAAAAAACGCCCGTCACAAACAACTTCGACAGTATTCCAAAGGAATGTTACAGCGGTTGGGCATGGCTCAAGCCCTGGTGGGAAATCCCGATGTCTTGTTTCTCGACGAACCCATGTCGGGACTGGACCCCCTCGGACGCTATCAAATGCGAGAAATCATCCTCGCCCTCAAAGACCAAGGAAAAACCATTTTCTTCAACAGTCATATTTTGTCGGATGTAGAAACCATCTGCGATCGAGTGGCAATTCTCGCCGAAGGCGAACTCCTCTGTAGCGGACGCTTGGGCGAACTCCTCGGCTACCCCGAGGGCTACAAAGTCCGAGGCTGGGGCGGAAAGCTAGAAGTCCTCGAAAACTGGCTTCCGGACTTAGACTTTGAAGACGGACAGTGGCAAGGCACCCTGAAAGGAGAACTGCCCGATTTCCTCTCCACTCTCAATTTAATGGATGCCAAACTCACCCACCTCACCCTCGCCCGTCCCAGCTTAGAAGAATTCTTCGTCCAGCAATTGCGCGATCGCGGCTTCGTCGTCAGTCAGGGGTGATGGGGAGGGTGATGGGGAGAGGGGGAGACAAGGAATCGGTGCGTGACGCGGTAACATCCCATTGACCGGATTTCAGCGACCTTTTGACGCCCGCGTCACGGCATCCTACCCCTGTCGACTGTATAAGGCGCGTGTGGCGTTGGCGATAGCGAGTAAGGCCACTCCGACATCGGCAAAAACGGCTTCCCAGAGGTTGGCGAAACCTAAAGCCCCGAGTACGATGACGATGCCTTTGACCCCTAAGGCGATGGCGATATTTTGCCAGACGATGCGGCGAGTGCGACGGCCGAAATTTACAGCAGTGACCAACTTGGAGGGGGCGTCCGACATTAACACGACGTCGGCGGTTTCGATGGCGGCGTCGGACCCCAAACCGCCCATGGCCACGCCGACGTCCGCCCGGGCGATGGCGGGGGCGTCGTTGATGCCGTCGCCGACAAAGGCGAGGGTTCCCTCGGCGGGGGCTTCGTGAAATACGTCGTCGAGGGCGTTGGCTTTGTCTTCGGGTAAGAGTTCGGCCCGCACGTCGTCGATGCCGATCGATTTGGCTATGGCTTCGGCGACGGCTTTTCGATCGCCCGTCAGCATGACTATACGATCGACCCCCAAAGCTTTTAACTGGGTCACGGTCTCGGCGGCGTCGTCCCGCAATCGATCGGAGACTAAAATATCGCCGATGTAACGGTTGTCAACGGCGACGCGCACCCCCGTCCCCAGGGTCTCAAAAGGGGGAAAACCAGCGGACTCGAAGAGTCGATCGTTGCCCACGGCGATCGATCTCTCGATGCCTTCTCCGTCCGTTACCGTCACGCGCAGGCCTCGGCCGGGGATTTCTTGGTAATCGCCGAACGTCGTCTCGGAAGGGGGAGGGGAAGCGGCGCGACAGATGGATTGGGCGATGGGATGGGTCGAGTGGGACTCGGCCAAGGCCGCCCACTGCAACACTTCCTCCGTCGTCCAACCGTCGGCGGTTCGTACCTGCGTCACTTCAAACGAGCCTTCAGTGAGGGTTCCGGTTTTGTCAAAGACGACGGTTGTTAAGGCGGCCAGTCGATCGAGAAACACCGATCCTTTCACCAAGACCCCCTGTTTGGCCGCCCCGCCGACGCCGCCGAAATACCCCAAGGGAATGCTAATGACCAAGCCGCAGGGACAGGACACCACCAGCAAAATCAACGCCCGATAGCCCCATTCGAGGAAGTTGGCCTCGGGCAACACCAACGGCGGAATCGTGGCCACGGCCAGGGCTAAGCCCACGACGATGGGGGTATAGCGACGGGCGAACCGTCTCATAAAGGTTTCGGTGGGGGCTTTCTGGTGGCGGGCGTTTTCGACGAGTTCTAGGATTCGCACGATCGACGATGCGCCGAAGGGTTGGGTGACGCGGACGGTTAACGCCCCGCTTTGGTTGATGGTGCCGGCCAGGACGCGATCGCCGTCTTGGACGGATCGGGGAACGGATTCGCCGGTTAAGGCGGAGGTGTCGAGATAGCTGCGTCCGGACAACACTTCGCCGTCGAGGGGAACTCGTTCCCCCGGTTTGATGAGGATTTCTGCGCCGACTTCGACGATTTCTGGGGAGACGGTTTTCCAGCCGTCGGCGGTTTTGATACGGGCGAGATCGGGACGGACTTCCAGCAGCGATCGAATGGAATCTCGGGAGCGATCGACTGCCACATCCTGCACGGCTTCGCCGATGCGGTAAAACAGCATCACTCCCACGGCTTCCGGGGCGGCGTCGATGGCGATGGCGCCCAGGGTCGCGACGCTCATTAAAAAGGTTTCGTCGAAGGCTTGACCGCGTGCGACATGGCGTCCGGCGGTTTTTAAAACGTCCCAACCGACGGCGAAGTAAGCCGGGAGAAACCAGGCTGAAATCCAAATTCCCGTCAATACTTCGCTGCTAATGAGTACCAGTCCGACAGCAAACCACAGGCTGACTCCCCCGAGAAGCCAGATTTCTCGGCGTTGGGCGGTTTGAGACGAAGAGGATGCGGTTTCTCCGTGACAGCTACAGCAGCCCGTGGTGGGTTGGGTGGAAGTCTTCATCGACGCCAGCCTCAGAAACGACTCTTGAACAGTTATTCAGATTTTAAGGAATTTTCCTCGATCGAGCGAGCCGCTTGAGGTGATGGCAATTCTGCGCCGATCTGGAGCATCTTCCCAGCTTTCTGAAGGGCTTCGAGGGGTTATTACCATAATAAAACACAAAAGTCAAGGTTTCGGTCAATTCCCCAATTGTGTCTAACGAGAAGGGTCTAACGAGAAGGGTCTAACGAGAACTGGCAACTCGAACCGCATAGATATCTCGTTCTCGTCCTAGGGCAAAGCGCAGCGAATGGGGAAGGTCTTTACTGTTGCGGGTTACAAAAATAGTAAAGGCCAACACCGCCAAGGCCGCCGCGATGGCGAACAATACCGAATAGCTCACGTAGTCAGCGATCGATCCCAACAGCGGCCCGGCGATGGCGATCCCCAAATCGAACCCGCCCACACAAATCGAAAACACTCGTCCCCGTTCATCAGGGGAAGATCGATCGGTAATCAGGGCGATGGTGGTGGGAATGAGAATACCAGCGGCCATTCCTTCAATAAAACCGGCCAGCAAAAACAAGGCGCTGCGGTCGGCCGCCACCAGCGTCAGCATCGAGAGGGCGTAACAGACCAATGCCCCACTAATAAAGAGTCCCCGTCCGAATCGATCGGAAGCTTGGCCGGCCAACAGGCGCATACTAAAACTGGCGATGGCGGTAGCCGTATAGAACCACCCCGGATTGAGATCGATCGAACTCGCTTTAATATGGAGCGGAACGAAAGTCGTCAGCGTCCCGAAAATCAACCCCACCGTCAACATCACCAACGTGGGAACCCGCACCCGAGGACTCGCTAACAACTGCCAAAACGTCGAGGGTTTCTCCCTTGAATCCCCCTCATCTGCCTCCATTTCCCCAGACCCTTCCGACATTTCCAGCGGTGGTCTCGCCGACGCCTCCACCTCAAACGAGGGTGGTTCCACCAACGGCCAGCCACAGAGTCCGCTGACCGCCCCAAGGGTAGCCGTGGTCAAAAACAACGCCGGATAGCCCCATCCCTGCTGAATAAAACTGCCCAATGCCGGACCGAGACCCACCCCCAAAGGAGTCACGAGGGTCATATAACCGATGAGTTCCCCCCGTTGTTGGGGCGGTGACAAATCGGCCACCAAGGCACTATAAGCTGTCGTAAAGGCGGCGATACTGATTCCGTGAAAGGTCCGCAACAGCATCAAACTGGGAATCGACGACACCAAAAGATATCCCAACGGGGCCACCGCCGCCACGGCGGTTCCGACGCGCAACACCAGCGTCCGGCTGCGGGCGTCAGCCCAGCGTCCCAAGGTCGGCCGGGACAGCAACAAGCCGATGGCGAAAGACCCCATAACCAAGCCGATTTGTTGGTCGGAACCGCCGACGAATTCCACATAAAGGGGCAAGGTCGGCAACAGCGACGCCGTACTCGACCAAAAAAACAGCCCAGCCACAAAGAGCAGGGACAAACTTCGTCGTTGCGATGGAGTTAATGCGTTAAAAACAGTCAAAACGCGCAATCTCCGGGAACCCACCTCTGAGTCGATCGTCGAGACCGCCAGAACTAACCGAACCGAAGACGCGGATCGTCGTCAGAGGATTGTTTACGAACTTATGTTAACAAAGCCTTTTCTATCTGGGAGTTGCAACCTTTTTTAACCAACAGATTGTAACCAACAGACGACAAAATCAAATGGCGACCGCTACACTGAAAAAGCCTATATGGTCTGAATTACGAGTTTTCATTGTTTCTCAATTGTGGAACCGACTTCTTTTCGCTTTAACAACGGGAATACTGCCACAGGCATCTATTTGGAGTCTCCAACAGACTTTCAACGCGGCCTCGAAAAACTGCAAGTATGCCGTTCCCGCCCCGTTCTCGTCCTCGTCGGCGGTGCCAGCAAAATGGAACCCGCCGCCTTCGATCGACTCAAAACCCTGTTCGACGAGGTTCTCGCCCCCACGATCGATCGACTCGACGCCATCGTTATCGACGGCGGCACCGATGCCGGGGTCATGCAACTGATGGGACAAGCCCGCAACCGCCTCAGCGCCAACTTCCCCCTCATTGGCGTCTGCGCCGTTGGAACCGTCGAACTTCCCGACGGAACCCCTCCCGCTTCCGACGACGCCGCCCCTCTCGAACCCAACCACAGCCACTTCGTCCTGGTTCCCGGTTCCGACTGGGGGGCAGAAAGTCCCTGGATGGCGCAACTGGCCAGCCACATCGCCGACGACGCCCCAACCTGTACCCTCGTCAGCAACGGCGGCGAAATCACCTGGCAAGACGTGACCTACAGCGTCAAAGAAGGACGAACCACGGTCGTTTTAGCCGGAAGCGGGCGCACCGCCGACAAACTGGCCGCCGGACTGCGAGGGGAACCCACCGAAGATCGCGCCGAACCCCTCATCCGCACCGGATGTTTGCAAGTGTTGGATTTAGACAACGAGATCGAGTTTCTGCAAACCGTCCTCAGCGACTTGTTAACCCGGCCGGCGGCGTAACCCGAAAAACTCGATCGCCACACTGTTCGCCCTTGGCAAATTCCCATATACTGCTTTTGAGCGCCCTCGCTGGCAGCAGGTTCCAGTAACCGGCGTTTTGGGTAAAAGGCGTTTTGACCCTCGAAGCCATTCGGATATCGGTTGAGAAAAATCGTTTGAGACTGTTCCCCTCAAGCGTTCCCCTCTCGAGATTTCCCCCCTCGAGATTTTACTTGGAAACGTCGCGAGCTTCGATCGTTCGAGAAGACAACCATGGCCAAAAAAGATTCCTATACTGCATATCTCAAAGAACAGTTTGGAGAGTTAATCGACCAACTCGACATCACCGAACTGCAAAAACAATTTCTCAAATCCCGTTGGCTCGACCAACTGATTTGGCTCGAAAAGAAATCCGGTCAAACTCAGAAACAATATTATCGCCTGCGATTAGTGACGATTATTGGCGGTGTCATCATTCCGGCAATGGTGAGTTTGAACGTTCAACAGGGCCGCATCAAGGAATTCCTGTTTTGGGGAACTTTCGGTTTGGCGCAAGTGGTGGCGATTAGTGCCGCCATCGAAGAATTTTTCCACTACGGCGACAAGTGGACGCAATATCGAAAAACTGCTGAAACTCTCAAAACTGAAGGTTGGCAGTTTTTCCAACTTAGCGGTCCTTATAAAGATGCCAAAAGTCACGGGAGCGCCTATCGCAGTTTTGCCAGTCGCGTCGAACAAGCGATTCAAGAAGATGTCTCCGCCATTACTGAGGTGGTGCAAGACAAACAAACCGACGAAGAGAAAGAAAAACTCTACGAAATGGCCAGTTCCATCGGCGCTCAGTACCAGCCGACGCCGAGGCCCTCGCCGGGTGCGCCCCTGCCCCCTCCACCTCGCCCTCGGGAGGTAGCCGCAGCGCCGCCAGCCCCCGCTACGGAACCGACGGTGCCTCGTTATGGTGACGATCTCGCCGCCGACGCCGATACCGACTTTCCGCCAGCTGCGCCGATTACTTCCAGTCCTCCCCGTCGCGTGCCGCGCAATCAGGAGGAACCGGATACTAGCGATCTCGAAAGTTTGAATATCGATGAGTCGAAACCCCCTGGCGCTCCTATTACTTCTCGTTGGGAATAGCATCCCGTCTTCGGGGGCGATCGATAGGGGACGCCCCCAGTTTTCAACCCTTAATTTTCAAATCTTAATTTTTAAATCTTAATTTTTAAATCTTAATTTTTAAATCTTATTAATTTTTAAATCTCAAACCGAGCTGTTTTGGGGATTCTGAAGGCTGTACGAAATTATAAAAAACTAGCTGCGTATCGATTTCAGCCGCTCGTATTCCTTCGAGGTGTTTGATAAAAACAAAACTATAGCCATAGGAAATGATTCGTGGCCAAATCCCCGATCGATCCAGGGCTGTGCTAGATCCCCGGCATCTTGGAGATGCCGGGGATCTAGAGACAGATCTAGAGACAATCCGATCTTCGTTCGATCTTGAGTTTCACTTCTATGAATTGCCACAATTGACTTAGGATTGCTATATATTAAATAAATATTATTTTTTTTGAATATTTTTGAGTTGTAGACTATCGGTCTCATAGTGGGTCGAGGCTTTAAAGGGTAAGATTTTTAGGGTCTCCGCCGTTTGCGGGGGAAAATGTATAGCAAAATACAAATACCTGGAGAATCGAGAGCCAAAACCCCTGAAATCTCGTGAAGTCAGTTTTTCTGTCACCCTAAACGGCGAAGAGCCGATTTTTACAATATATCGCACCGCAATATTGGGATTTTATCTCAATATTTCAGGAAATTCGTATCATCGGTATCGTTTTTATCGAACCGAACCAATGGTATGTTAAAAGCGTTGTTGAAACCGCGCTGCCGAGCGTGTTTGCAACATCAAGGGTCACAGATTATCTTAACCAGAAATTCTCGTACCAGGCCCTCTCGCGACCGAAAGTCCCGTGTCGGAGATGCTCGTAGCCAGAAGTCTCGCGATCGAACTTTCCGCGTCGCCGCTTCTCATACGAAAAAAATCCTGTGTGTCTAACCATTAGGAGAACCGATCGTGGGTGAAGAAAAAACCCCTCAGACCTTAGCCAAATCGACCCACAAAACCCAGTGGCTCGTGCGGGCGGCGGCAGTCTTGGGCGCGGTCAGCGTCTTGGGCACCCTAATTACCGCCGTGTCCTACATCAGCGAACGCAATCGCAAAATCGAAACGGCTACCGAAGGTGCCATTGCCGAAACCCACCGGGCTGTCGAAGAAGTCAATAGCGAACTGGAAAACCTCGAAGGCGTGGTCGATGGCTTAGCCGAGGACTTAAACAGCGGTGAAGTGAGCAAAGAAGACCTCGACGACTTGCTCGAAACGCGCTTGCGAAACGACCAAAACCTCTCCAGTGTGGGGGTGGCTTATGCGCCCTACGGCTACAACGCAGAAACGCGACTGTACGCCCCCGTTTACAAACGGATTGTCAACCCAGAAAACCCGGACGAAACGACAATCGAGCGTTTTAACGTCGAAGATACTTACGATTACACCGAACCGGATATCGAGTGGTTCAACCAGCCCTTAAACGAAGGCGCTCAGTGGTCCGAACCCTATCTCGGACGAGTTCTCAACCAACTGCTGGCTGAATATAGCGTACCCTTTACGACCCCGGAAGAGGCAGAAGCGCCCGAAGAAGAGGCGGAAACGCCGGAGGAGGAGGCGGAAACCCCCGACCCCAACGGTATCGTTTACGCCAACTACGATTTCGATCGTCTAGCGACCTTGATGGAATCCCTGGATTTGGGAAAAACCGGCTACGGCTTCGTCATCTCGAAAACCGGGAAGTTCGTGTACCATCCCGTCGAAACCTTCGTAAAAGAACGCCAGTCGATTTCTGACCTGGCCGAACAATGGAAAGCGCCCGAGTTTAAAGAGCTGGCCGAAGCTATGCTGGCCGGCGAACAGGGCATCATGCAAATTAACCGGGGCAGTCGTTCGTCAGCTTGGATTGTTTACGAACCCATTCCCTCCACGGATTGGTCTTTTGCGGTCGTCTTGTTTGAAGACGAAGTGTTTCAGAATACGACGGGGTTAGAACGGAAACTGGTTTGGCTGACGCTGTTTGTCGTGGCCAGTTTGGTGTGTGGTGCTGTTCTGGTCGTTCCGCCCAGGGACGATCGAATCGATCGACTGTGGGGCTTGGTGATTCTGATTTCCGTGGTTTTAGCTGGGGGAATCGGCGGGATTTGGGGCTTGGAAATGAGCAAAACCAGCCTCGAAGACGATACGGGTATCAAACTGGCCAACCCCGCTCGCTTGCAGAAGTTTCTCGCCGAACAAACCCAACAGGCAAAAGCCGCCGGAGAAACGCCTCCGGTTTTCGTCCCGACTGGGATTTTCTTGCAGTCGTTGGAGTTCAGCGGCGCCAACGATATATTTTTTACGGGATATGTTTGGCAGCGGTATCTCGATGGCGTTCACGATGGCTTGTCGCGGGGTTTCGTGTTACCCGAGGCGATTTCGCCGAGTATCACTGAAAGCTATCGTCAGGAATTCGATGGCGGAGAACTTATTGGGTGGTACGTCGAAGCCAAGTTACGACAGCCGTTCGATTACTCCAAGTATCCGTTCGATCGCAAAGACGCTTGGATATGGATGTGGCACGAGGACTTTACCAGTAATGTGGTGCTGACGCCGGATTTTGCCTCTTACGACATTTTGTCTCCTTCGACCTTACCGGGACTCGAAGAAGGCGAAAACTTCGTGTTACCGGGGTGGGTTTTAGAAAAAACCTTTTTCCAGTACAAACTCAACAGCTACAACACCAAATTCGGCTTCCAGGGCGAAACTCAGCTTAAAAACTTCCCCGAACTCTATTTCGATGTGGTGATGCGCCGCGATTTCCTGACCGTATTTATCTCGAAAATGATGCGGACGATCGTGGTCTCGGTGCTGTTGTTCGGGGTGCAAACGACGATTCGCTTTAAACTCGAAGAGGACGAACTCGGGTTTAGTGCCTCTGGCGTGATTTCGGCTTCCGGCGCTTTCACGTTCATTCTGATTCTCGACCAAATTAACTTGAGAAGTTCTTTGCCCACGGGTGGAATTCTTTACATTGAGTATTTTTACTTCGTCTTGTACGTAATGATTCTGCTGGTGGCCATCGACGGTTTGCTCGTGGCGAAGCGATCGAACGCTTTTCTGTTGCGTTACCGCAACAACCTGATTCCCAAACTCTTGTACTGGCCGGTGTTGCTGACGTGGCAACTGCTCGTCACGGCCATGGTGTTTTATTAAAGTGTGCGGCCGAGGTAAATGAGTTTCGCGGCGTGGCGAGGGTGTTTCTTGAAAAAAATGCCCTCGCCATCTATCTCCCGATTCAGAGAAACCTGTTGAAAACCGACCTCGAGAAGGCGGTCAAGCGCCGTTCCGCCTCGCTCCCTCCCTTCGGCCAATGAGTCCCTCAATTGTCCCGAGTCGATCGTGAAATTTAAACAAATTTTAAAAGTTACGTAAAGCCAACCTTTTTTACCGTTACAACTGCCGGGTGAATCGAGTACGCTAGAACATATCTTCCGAATCCAGTATCGCCACGGGTAAGCCGATGAGCATCTCCCTCGTCAACGTTGCCAAGTATTACAAAGACCTTCCCCATCAAGTCAAAGCTCTCAAGCGATTGCAAGAACAAATCGCGGCGGTGCGTCCCGATTTACTCGCCGATAACTCCGAATTTCTAAACATCTGGCGCAAGTCTTCCAAAGCTAAAAAAGGCGCTGTCGCGTCAGCCAGCAGTACTTCCGCCGGACAAACGGCCAGCAAAACCGCCGCCGTCAGCCAAGCCGTGGCGGCTGCCGTTACCCAAGCGACGGCTACCGCCACAGCGGAACCGCCGAGTTACGTCAAACCGGACGGTTCCGTCAAACTCGACGTTCCCTTTCTCAGCCAACTGGACAATACCAACAATCCTTACGGCTCTTGTAACGTCACCTGCGTGTCCATGTGCATGGCGTATTTCGGCCATCCCACGAAAAACAGCAGCGGCCAGCAACTCGAAGACGAACTCTATCAGTTCATGCTCGATCGCGGTTTGTCCCGCCACTCCCCCCACGACCTCGAACAACTCCTGAAACTCTACGGCTACCAAGACGACTTCCAAGAAGCGGCCAAATGGGACGAGGTGAAAGCCTGGTTGCGTCAAGGGAAACCCTGCATTACCCACGGTTGGTTTACCAGTTCCGGCCACATCGTCACCATCATCGGCTACAACGATAGCGGTTGGATTATCAACGACCCTTACGGAAAATGGAGTCGCAGCGGTTACGACACCTATGCCAGCGGTGCGGGTGTGGTGTACAGCTACGCCGATCTCAAAGATGTGTGCGGTCCCGACGGCGACCTCTGGATTCACTACGTAGACGGCAAACCGGGACAGGCGACCCCGTTACCGAAAGGTTCAACCGCCAGCAGCGGCAGTTCTGCGGCCGCCGCGACAGCTTCGGGAACGACGCAACTGAAGCTGCAAGATATTCTGCGCGAAAATAAAACCTTACCCTTGGCACAGGCGGCGAAATCCCAAGCTCTCGTCAAACAGATTCAAGTGCGATTGCGGGCGCTGAAGGTGTTACACGATAAAGCCGATGGCTTGTACGGACCGAAAACCAAATCGGCCATCGAACGGTTTGCCAAAGCCTTCGACTTACCAACCGACCAAATCACACCGCAATTTGCCAAGAAAATTATCGAAGTGAAGGAAGTCCCGGGACTCAACGATGTCAGTCAGTGGATTGACTTCGATACCGCCGCTCGCGTCATGGGGGCGAAACTCGAAGACGTTCAAACCTACTTACCGCCGCTGATTCAAGGGTTAGAAGAGCGGGGCATCCTCAACAAACCGACGCTGATCGCGGCGTTGGCCACGATTTCGGTGGAAACGAACGGTTTCCAACCGATTAAAGAGTGGGGCGGTCCTCAGTATTTTACGGATATGTACGAAGGCCGCGAAGACCTGGGTAATATCTATCCCGGCGATGGCGTGCGGTTCCACGGACGGGGTTTCGTACAGATTACCGGTCGCGCCAACTATAAGCACTATGGTGAAAAACTCGGCGTCGATCTCGAAAACAATCCCGATCTGGCCCTCGATCCCGATGTGGCGTCGAAGATTCTCGTGGAGTATTTCTGGGAGCGATCGGTCGACCAACGAGCGTTAGAAGGAGATTGGCAGGGGGTGCGACGGGCAGTCAACGGGGGGTTGAACGGTTGGGATCACTTCTGGCCGGTGGTGCAAGACCTCCAACAAGCGATCGGTTAAGGGGGTGGCGTTGGCCGCCGTGAGTTTCTCTGTGCGGGAAACCCGCCCAAGGCGCCACGACTCAACGCATGACGAACCCACACATAACGACTAGATTTGTACTGTTGATTTAGGGGCGATGACTATCTCACTTGTAAACGTTGCCAAATACTACGAAGGTTTAGACCATCAAGACGAGGCGCTGGCCTATCTCGAACGGGAGCTGCGACGAACCAATCCAGAACTGCTCGAGGCTGAATCCGATTTCGCGACGATTTGGCGCACGCCTCCCCAACCGGAAGCGGTGCAAAAGACTAAACCCGGATTGGCGGCTCAGGTGAATTTACCGATTCCCTATTTGTCTCAATTGGACAATGCCAACAATCCCAGTGGTTCCTGTAACGTCACCTGCGTGGCCATGTGCTTGGCCTATTTGGGACATCCGGCGAAGAACGCCCAGGGACAACAGCTTGAAGATGAGTTGTATCAGTATTGTTTGGATTACAACTTATCCCGCCATTCTCCCATCGATTTGGCGAAATTGGTGCGGGCTTATGGATACAAAGATAACTTTCAACCGGATGCAAAATGGGGGGAAGTTAAGGAATGGTTAGCTTCGGGGAATCCAATTATTACCCACGGTTGGTTTACGCGGTCGGGTCATATTGTGGTGATTCGCGGGTATAACGATCGAGGGTGGGTTGTCAACGATCCCTATGGAGAGTGGTACGAATGGGGATACGATACCCATCGTACTGGGGAAGGACTGACTTATTCTTACGGCATGATGAGCCACGTTTGTGGAAGCGATGGCGATTTGTGGATTCATTACGTTGCCAAGTAGCCGCAGCCGTATTCCCGAGAAACCCAATCTGCTTTCGTTTCCCAACTTTCGGACGAAGGCGAGCGCCGCCTGTGGCGCTTTGTTGCTGTTTTCCGTTCGGGAGGGACAGCATGGATTATGGGGGGCGATCTCCCCCGACAGCAGCGATCGATTTGTTTCGATCGAGACGGGCGATCGATCTCAAAAGTTCCCGAAACTTGCCGTTCCTTGTCCTTGAGGCATTTAACCGTTTATCTATCCTATATAACCCAACACCAGTGCATCGAGCCAAACCATGACAGACGCTTTCATTTCTTACTGCCGCCGAAACAAAGAGTTCGTCCAGCGCTTACACAAAGCCTTCTCCGAACACCAACGAGAAGTGTGGGTCGATTGGGAAGACATTCCCCTCAACGCCGATTGGCGACAAGAAATCTATCGGGGTATCGAAGCCGCCGATAACTTCATCTTCGTGCTGAGTCCCGATTCTGTGGCGTCCCAGGTTTGCCGCGAAGAAGTCGAACATGCCATCGAAAACAACAAGCGCCTAATTCCCATCGTTTGCGAAGAAGTCTCCTACGACGAAGTTCACCCAGAACTGGCCAAACTCAACTGGATTTTCTTCCGCGAAACCGACGATTTCGACGCCACCTTTCCCAAACTCCTAGCCACCGTCGATACCGATCTCGACTACGTTCGCGCTCACACGCGACTGCTCAAACGGGCCATCGAATGGGACAGCAAAGAGCGCGACGCCAGCTTCACCCTGCGGGGCAACGACCTGAAAAACGCTGCCGTCTGGCTCAGTCAAAGCCAAAACAAACAGCCCGAACCCACGCCCCTGCAAACCCAGTACGTCCTGGCCAGCGAACAACAGGAAAGCAAACGCCAGAAAATGACCCTCGGGGGCGTCGCCGCTGGCTTAGTCGTCGCCGTCGTCCTAGCCGTCGTCGCCGTGAAAGAACGGGCGGTTGCCGTCGGAGAACGGAACCGCGCCCAAGAACAGAGCGTCCGCGCCCTGGCCGCCCTCTCCGAAGCCCGACGGCTCACCGACGACGGCCTCGAAGCCCTGCAACACGCCGTTCACGCTGCCCGCGAACTGCCCAAATCCAAGCCACCTGCGGACCTGGTGGCCACCACCACCGACGTACTCCGTCAAGCGGTGTACGACGTTCAAGAACGCAACCGATTGGACGGTCACGAAGACCAAATCAACCGCGTCACCGTTTCCCCAGACGGTCAACTGATTGCTTCAGCCAGCGACGACGAAACCGTTCGGGTTTGGAAAACCAACGGGGAAGTGTTGCATATCCTCCAACACGACGACAACGTTCGCCGCGTGACCTTTTCGCCGGACAGTCAAATCGTCGCCTCTGCCTCCAAAGACGGAACGGCGAAACTGTGGAACGCCGAAGACGGGTCGTTAGTCCAAACCCTCGACCACGGGGCGCGGGTGCGGGCGATTCGCATAACTCCCGACGGCGAACTCGTCATCACCGGAGACGACGACGGACAGGTGTGGTTGTGGACAGCGGACGGAGAGCTGTTAACCCGCTTTATCGCCCACGAAAGTGAAGTCAACGACCTCGATATCAGTCCCGATGGTACGAGTTTCGTCACCACTAGCCACGACCTGGAGGTGAAACTGTGGGACATCGAGACGGTCCTCAACCCCAATGCCGAGACGGAAACCACGGCAGAAACGGGAGGAGAGGCTACCGCTGAAGACCCGGAAGCAGCGGCTGAAGATGCGGTAGATGTGGCTGTTGAAGAGACTGAAGTTGTTGCTGAAGATGCGGTAGACGTGGCCGCCGACGAGACGGAAACGATGGCGGAAGAGGGAGACGCGGAAGAGGGAGAAGAACCGACAGCGGAAAACGCTCCTCAACCCAAACAAGTCTTCACAGGACATCGGGATAAAATTTGGGACGTGGATTTCTCTCCCGACGGCAACCTCATCGTCACTGCTAGTTCCGACAATACGGCCATTATTTGGGACTTAGAAGGGAAACCTTTACGGCGACTGCGGGCCCATACGAACTGGGTGCGGAGCGTGTCTTTTTCTCCCGACGGTAAAGCGTTGGTGACGGGTAGCGACGATAACACGGTCAAACTTTGGAACGTGAGCGGCGTTTTGTTGAAAACCTTTGTCGGTCACGATGCCAGCGTGCGCAGCGTGGTCTTTTCTCCGGACGGAAATACCATCGTTTCTGGAAGCGACGATACGACGATTCGCCTGCGGAGTATTGAAGGGGCGGTGGTGGAAATTCTACAAGGACACCGTTCGGGGATTAAAGGGGTGCGCTTCAGCCCGGATAATCTGGTGGCGTCGGTGGGAACTGATAACACTTTGAAGATGTGGAAGCGAGACGGGGCGCAACTGCTGCGCAGTATTGAATACGATGCGGGGTTGCGGAACGTCAACTTTACGCCTAACGGGGAGTTTATGATTACGGCCAGTTACGATAATTCTCTGCAACTGTGGAACGTTAATGACGTTCTGGCTTTGGACGAGGCGACCCCGGTTCGCCGCTTTGTCGGCCATACTTCGACGATTAAGAACTTGAGTATTTCTCCCGACGGTCAAATGATGGCCTCGGCGAGTTCGGACGGGTCGGTTCGGTTTTGGAACGTTAATGATGGTACGGTGTTGAAGGTCCTTGAGGGGGTTCACGACCCGGAAGTGACGGACGTGAGCTTTTCGCCGGATGGGTCTCGCCTGGTTTCGGTCGGCGGCGAGGGGAAACTCAAGGTCTGGACGATGGAGGGGGAGTTGGTTCAGGAATTGCAAGCTCACGAGGCTTGGATTAATGCGTTGCATTTTAGTCCGGACAATGAGTTTCTGGCGACTTCTTCTGGGGACAATACGATTCGGGTGTGGAAGTGGAAGGAGGGTCAGTTGGTGACGACGCCCCACGCGGTTTTGGAAGGCCATACGGATTGGGTGTGGGACGTGACTTTCAGTCAAGACAGCCAGATTATCGCCTCGGCGGGTAAGGATAATACGGTTCGCTTGTGGGATACGGAGGGTAAATTGTTGAAAACCCTCGCGGCTCATAGTAACTGGGTGCGGGCGGTGAGTTTTAGTCCTGACGGTAAAAAGTTGGCGTCGGGTAGTGCGGACAAGACGATTATTTTGTGGGATGTTCAGTCTTTGGAACAGATGGAGAACGATTCGGCTGAGACGACGGTTGACGATTTGTTGGTTCGGGGCTGTGATTGGCTGGCGGACTATCTGACGACGAACCCGACGTTGACGGATTCGGAAAAATCTATTTGTGAAGGGGTTTGATGGGAAGGCGGTTCGCCAGGTCGCTGTTAGGTGATAATTGTTAGGATGCCGAAAACCGGGTTTCTCTTGTGGGAACCCGGTTTTTCGCGGGATAGGGAGGGGAGGATGTCACGTAAGACTGTTGAGTGTTGAGGTTGAAGGTTGTTTGGAGTTCGATATCCGGGTTGGATCGATCGATTGAAACGAGAACGGGCGATCGCGGTGGTTCGATCGACCTCGTTGGGGTCGGGATACGAGATGGCGAAGGCGGTGCTGGCGGCGGGGATGGAGTTCGTGGAAATTGGCTGGAACGGCGATCGATCGGCGGAGTTGGTGCGGCGGTTGCGGGAGGAGTTCCCTCACTGTCAGATTGGGGCGGGTACGCTGGTGAACGGGGAACAGGTACGGGAGGCGATCGCGTCGCGATCGCAGTTTTTGTTTTCTCCCCATACGGATATGGAGGCGATTCGCATGGCTGCGGAGGCGGGGGTACCGATGGTACCGGGGGCTTTGTCGCCGACGGAAATTCTCGCGGCTTGGAAGGCGGGAGCGGCGGCGGTGAAGGTGTTTCCGGTGCGGGCGATGGGCGGCGACCGTTATATTCGCAGTTTGAAGGGACCCCTCGATTTTGTGCCGCTGGTGCCGACGGGAGGGGTGACGCTGGAGAATGCGAAGCTGTTGGTGGAGGCGGGGTCGATCGCGGTGGGGATTTCCAGCCATTTGTTTCCTCGTTCTCTGGTGGAGGCGGAAGACTGGGAGAGTATTACGGGCTTGGCGTCCCGGCTGCGATCGAATCTCGGGGTTGGGGGTTAGTCGTTGCGACTGTCGTTCGTCAGCGGAACGCGCAGGTTAAACTGACTGCTTTGCTCTTGGGGTAGGTTTTCGGGGTCGTTGAGTTCGATGGTGACGGGTTCGAAGACGATCCCTCGATAGCCTACGTTTTCTCGAAGTTCGGGGTAGTTGGATTGTACGCGATCGGGTGTTGTGGAAATTTCGTCGAGATAGAGGTCTTCGACGCGGGTACTGATGGCGTCGTCGTCGAGTTCGATCGCTTGCGGTTGTTGCGCGATCGCCGAACCGGCCAAGGTTAGCGATCCGATGGCGGTCAGAGCCAGGGTGAAGAGTTTCTCAGACATAGGTTGCTCCTGGGCGCACCAATCATTTACGGGTCGTTCTCTTTCTATCCTATCGATTCCAGACGGCAGGAAGAAGCTGAAATGTTTCGATTTCCGGAAAACGTCACAAACTGATAGAAAACTCTCGCAAATCGTGAAGAATTGCTAAAAAAATGGCAATCTCGACGAACTTTTTGTATAATTATAGATTGGGGTTTGTTATAATGAAAACGAGAATTCTCAAGCCCTCGATCGAAAGGGTTTTATTCGAGAATTTCCACGATTCCGACCTCTCCATCTAAGCGAACGCGCTGGCCGTCTTGAAGTTCCTGGATGGCGTCGGTAACGTCCATCACTGCCGGAATGCCGTATTCTCGGGCGACGATGGCACCGTGGGACAGGCGACCCCCCACTTCGGAAATCAAGCCCCCCGCTTGGGCTAAAAGGGGCATCCATCCGGCGTCGGTGTAGGGAACGACTAAAATGGTCTGACGATCGATCTTCGAGGCAGATCCCAAATTCCGCACGATTTTGACGTACCCTTCTACTTGACCGGCACTGGCACCGATACCGCGCAATCGCGATCGAGCGGGACGGTCTTCGGTGGCTAACAGGGTCATGGGGGGGGTTCCGTAAGTAACTGTGGGGACGCGGGATAACTGGCAGTCTCGATCGAACTTCGCCCGTCGCTGCGTCACCAACGCCGGCACCAATTCCACTAAATCGGGATTCTCTTCGGTGACGAGGGTGCGAACTTCGCGCACTTCTAAAAAGAAAATATCACCAGTTTCCGACAACCATCCAGATTTTAACCCAGTGTTTTCCAAGGCGACGAAACTCCAGCGCAACTGTGCCAACAGGCGACTGTAAACCTCCGCCACTCGCGCTTTCAAGTCTAAGGATTTTTGAACTTGCTTGTGTCCCCGTTGGGAGGAAGTGGGTTTCGACGGGGGCGAGGTGGGGTTGGCGATCGATGCGGCGAGGAGTTCCCGAACCGGGTGGGGGTCTTCCCGCCAGGTGGGAATCGAGATATCGGTTCCGACTTGGCTGAGATAGCCGAAGCGATCGAGGAATCGATCGAACGCCTCGAGAACGCTACTTCCATCGGTAGTTTCCGCCAACTGTACGAACAGAGAAGAGGCGTCGAGGGAGTTTTGGATACTGCTAACGCCCTCGCCCCGAAATTCCGGTAACAACAACCGGGCTGAGGTGGCGATGTCCTGCAACGCCCGCAAAGCCGCCACTTCGGGGACTCGCGTAGTATCTAAGGCGTCGTCGTCCACCTGGAACAGAGCTTTTTGGGCGGCGAATCCCAGGGGGGCGAGAATATTGTAATAGGTCGCCCGTTCCAATACCTCTAAAATGCGATCGATGCGGTTGAGCAGTTGCGACGGCGAGGGTGGGGGGTCGATGGTGCGCGGGGTTCTGTCTGTTAGATCTAAGACGGGGGAAGACTCCAAATCCGTCAGGAGGGGAGTAAACAGATGGCGATCGTCTCGGGCGAAATCTTTGCCCAAACGACGCTGACGCCCCAACAACCGCAGCAATCCCGGCAAGTTCCGCAACGTCGAAAACAGCGGCGGTTTGCTCATAGACGCGCCTCGGGTCAAAAATTCCAAACTTTCCGGCGGAAGCCCCATACGTTGGAAAATTTCCCCCAACAGGGAGGCATTGAAATAGGCGTGGGAGTCGTGTAGGGTCGCCGTGTCGTGAAAGGCTAAACCTTCAGCGTGATCGCCCAAGACGATAGAAAAAATATCCCCCCAGACGCCGCAAGTGAGGGGACGGTTAATCGACCACGTGAGGGGACGAATGCAGCCGGGAATCACTTCAGCGGCGATTTTGCGCGTCCAAATCGGCAGCAGGGTGGGAACGGGACGGGACTGTAACACCCACAATCGATCGCCGTCGAAACTCCATTCCACATCCTGGGGTACCTGGTTGAAGCGGCGTTCCAACTGGCGGGACAACACCGCAACCCGTCGTAACAGACTGTGGGGAACATCTCCCGCTTCCCCTTCCACAACTAACTCCGGATGGTTTCCCGTTTCTTCGTCGTTCCAATCGAGGGAAGTCAACTCGTCGGGGACGAACACCCGATAGCGTTCCGGCGTCACCTGTCCCGACACCACTTGAGATGGCTCTCCGGGTAAAGCTTCGATGGCCACTGCATCGCCGCAGCGTAAAATCGGGTCGCGGCTGAAGGCGACGCCAGAAAACACCCCTCGGATTTGTTGCTGAACGAGAACCGCCATATCGCTGTCTTCGATACCCCGTTCCTGGCGGTACTGGACGGCGGCGGAACTGGAGATGGAGACGAGACAGCGTTCGATGGCGTCGGCGAGTTCCTGACGGTTGGTGAGGTGGGCGACGCTTTGGTACTGTCCGGCGGCGGAAGAGCTTTCTGTGTCTTCTCCCACCGCCGACGATCGCGCGATGAGGGGGTTTTCCGGGGAGGGGTGCAAGGCGTTTAGCAATACTTCCGGGTCGTCTCCCGGTGTCAGCACCCATCCGGCGGGGACGGGATAGCCCCACCGTCGCAGTTGCGAAAGGGTGGCGGCTTTCGGTCCGACTTTTTGGGGGTCGAGGGGTCGATCGAGCGTTGTCAGGGCGCGATCGGCGCGGAAAAAGCGAAACATCTTGCGGGTTTCTGGTCGTCCGCTGGAGGGGGATAAATCCAAATCGTCAGGCATTGATCGATAGCTCCAATATAAGGCGGCACTGAGGGCAGCGGAGGCTACCACTCGCCCGAGAGCGTGGGGATACAGCATCCACATCACCGCCGGAAACAGGACTAACACCAGGTTACGGCCGGATTTCCGTTCTCGAACGATGGTAAAACTCAAGCCGCTGATGAGGGCAACTAATACCGCCACCCGCCAGTCGTGGGTGATCGTACCCCAGACGACGTTGGTGGTTCCGGCCCCTTGTCCCAGGGTATAGCGTCCCAGGACGAGGGCGAAGAGGGCGATGAGTTCCCAGATGGGGGCGTCGGGAAGCAGCGATCGCGCCAGCAGTACCGCTGCAATGCCTTTGGCGGCTTCCGAGAGTACCGCGACAATGCCCAGCCCGCGGCCGCCGTGGTAGAAGGCTGCCGAGACGCTGATGTTTCCGGTTCCCAATTGGCGTAAGTCTTTGTGACCGAGGGCGAGAACCAGCCCACGGATGAGGGGCAATGCCCCGATGAGGAAACTGGCCAGCAGTAGGATGGGAACGCTCGCCCAAATGGGAATCATGTTCGATGCGGAATTGACGACTATTGCAATGCTAATGGATTCTTTGCCAACGGGATGCTTGTCTGACGAGGCGAGTTTTCGATCGCGGGACTGTAAAATTTATAATCCGTCGATTTCGATGTTTTTTATGATATAATTATAGGTTTAATATAAATAAAATAAGTGCGGATTGGATGAGCTTTAACGCCGAAACGCGACGCTTAATATCTGGACTCTGTTGGTTAATATAATATATTAAAAATATATTAACCCGAGGGAAAGCTTAGATTTGACAATAATATTTTAATAATAGTTTGTTGATGGTTAAAAATCGAAAAATTCCCGAATTTGTCTCTGCCAATATTTTTGAAGTTTTGCAACTCGTGCAAGACCAACACCCCGAGTTTTTGAAAATAAAAGCTCGGAAAATTAATTGGAAGAGCGATCGCGCTCGAGCGGGACTCGAACAAAAGATGGCTGAAATCGTCGAGTCAACCAGAGATTTTAACGAGGCGATCGCCAGAGTAAAAGCCTTCTTGAATAAGCTCTTGACTGAAGATTTTTTTGAGTCAACTATTTACGGCGAGCTTATCCAAACTTTTCAAAATTGTGAAACTCCAAATTGCGAAAATCAAAATTACAAAAATCAAAATTACAAAAATCAAAATAAAAAACGTCAAACAACCGTCGTTCGCTCGACGAGCTTACCCATACAACCCTCGAAAATTGCCGTATTATTGCTCGATGCAGAAAACCTACAACTCGATCTCAAAACCGAACAAGCCATCGCCAATCTTTGCCCCTATCCTCTTCAAGTCAAAATTGCCTTTGCTGACTGGCGACGGTTGGGAGAACTTGATCGCGAACTACACGCACGGGGTTACGATTTAATTCAAGTTCCTGGCGGCCGCGACCACGCCGACGGTAAAATGATTGCAGTCGGTTCGTCGATTCTTTCCTATTATCCAATGGCGAGAGCTGTTTTTGTTTGCTCGTCCGATACGGTGATGACCAATCTCTGTAATAATCTGCAAAAAAATGGCTTGCGGGTATATCGCGTCAGTCGAAAAAGCGATATTGTCGAAGTATTTGACTATCAGAGCGATCGAACGCGAACCATCTCCATCGACCTCGATATCCCGTCACTTCGGGAATTCAATTCCCAATTACAAGAGATGGTTCGCCAAGAGCAGCAATCGATTCAAAATCCTTGGGTTAAGCTTTCGCGACTGTCGCAACGCTTTCAAGAAACAACCCAACTGACCCTCGCTCAAGTTATTTCCTATTACTTCCCTGATAAAAAAGTAAGTGAGTTTTTTGCCGAATATTCAGAAGAGGTGGTAATTTATCGAAATTCAAAAGTTAAGGAGGCTTATGTAACGCTATTTCAAGTCGATCGATCCGGGTTTCAAGGTTCGCCCCAAAATTCGACTGCGACGGGCATCCCCTCAGCGCAAAATGCCGCTTCGATTGAGTCTTCTCAGACTCTCGAAAAAATCCTGTTGCAGCTTCTCGAAGAGCTAATAGAACAGGGGGGCGATCGCATCAAATTAAATATTTTAGGCGCGAGTTTTAAGAAAAAATATGGAGAACGTATAAATCAAGTTGTAAAACGATTAAATGACGGGAGTACTAAGTTTCTCTACTTTATCAAAAACTCAGATTTATTTGAAGTCCAAAAACAGGGAAATACCTACGATATTTATATTCGCGATCGACCCAGAGAAAGCCATGCTGAAATTAATGTTTCAGACCGTTCTAGAATAACGTCTTTACAAGCCTCGGCGATCGCTTCCCAAAAAGAGCTAGAATCCGTTCTGTTGGAAATTATAAAAAACTTCAGCCCCGCCGGACAAAACTCTATAATTATAGAAAACTTGAGCGGTGAATTTTCCAAGCAATACGGACAAGGGGTTACGAAAGTTTTAAAGCGTTTAAAGCTACACCCTAACTTTGTTAAGTTTTTGGAAAAATCAAGTATATTCCAGATTAAGAAATCTGGAAAATCTTATATTGTATCAGCTCGGAAGACTTGAGGCTGGAGAGTTAATAATTTGTCGATCTCGATCCGGTTCGATCTGATGAGATGGTCGATACTGGAACAGAGTGGCGTAGGTTGGTTGTAGCGCCAGGGAAACCTAACAGCAGTCAGCTTGATTGCGTCTCGCTGGGTGTCCTCGATCGATCTAACCTAAAAATATCGATAGTAGCGTTATCGGGTCTTCGGAGATTAGGGTGTAATTTATTAATTTGAATACAAAATCTGGGTAGGGGCGAACCGCCGTTCGCCCTTAGCCCCATCCCCCCTTCCCTATGAAATCCGCTTATCACCTCAAATTCAGAATACCCGTAAAATTTTAAAAAAGTTGATGGTGGATAGGACTTTTAAGCCAAGACCAACAGTTCTGAATCTTGTTTAACTCAGAGGAATAGGGGAGGGAGATTCCAAACAGCACACCCAGCATTTTGACCTGAATTCGAGCAAAATTGCTCGCCGCGTCACCCAGCCAACAGTTCTGCTCCTCTCCGGAAGCGCCCCCTCTCCTAAGCTAACGCTCTCAGGAGGGCTTGGAATTTGAGTTGGATTTCGGCGAGTTCTTTTTCCGGGTCGGACCCTTGGACGATACCCGCCCCGGCGTAGAGACGGGCGCGATCGCCGTTGAGGAGGGCCGATCGAATTCCCACGACAAACTCGCCGTTTCCGTCGCCGTCTAACCAACCGAGGGGGGCGGCGTAAAGCTGGCGATCGAAGGGTTCCCATTGGCGAATGGCGTCGCAGGCGAGGGAACGGGGAACTCCGGCGACGGCGGGGGTAGGGTGCAGGCGATCGAGAATTTGTAAGGGATGTACGCCCTCGGGAACGGTAGCTTGTACGGGGGTCCAGAGATGTTGAATGTTGGACAGTTGCAGTAGGCGCATCGGCGGAACGGGATGCAGGGTCAAACCGAGGTCTTGCAGGTGTTCTTGGATGAAGTGCAACACCACTCGATGTTCGTGGAGTTCTTTGGGGTTGCACAGCAGGCGGTTGGCCAGGTGAGCGTCTGCGGTGGTGGTGGTGCCTCGGGGGGCTGACCCGGCCAGGGCGTCAGCGAGGAGTTGGCGGTTGCGGATTTGAAGGAGACGTTCGGGACTGGCTCCGATGAACTGCTGGCCGCGACCGTTTCCGACGGCGAAGGTGTAACAGTCGGGGTAGAGGCGGCGCAGGTTGTGCAGAGTTCCGGTGAGGTGGTAGGGACTGCTGGCGTGCAGGTCGATGGCGTGGGAGAGAACGACTTTTTGGAGGGATTGGGTGGCGATGGCGTCGAGGGCTTTTTCGACGGACTGTTTGAAGCGATCGATATAGCGGAAGTCGGTTTGGCTGCGTTTGGGGGAACGGGGGGTCAGGCGGCGACCGCCGAGCGAACGCAGGTCGCGCCAGACGCGCCAAATTTGACGGGCGAGGCGATCGAGGTGGCTGTCGGCGTCGATGCGGAGGTTGCAGACGGCGGTACTCTGGCGGCCGCGTCGGGAAATTTGCCAGCGGGGAAGGAAGACGGTGGCGGCGGGGAAGGGGGCCTCGGGGGAATTGCTGCTTTCAAAGAAGGTGAAGCTACAAAAAAAGCGCATTCCGCCATCGGGGTGGGGAGAGTCTCCGGCGACGATGGCGCGATCGAGGCAGGTTTCGACGAATTCTCGGGCGACCTCGAAGCGGTTTTCGCTGTCTACGTTGAGATGACAGGCGGTTCCGACGGCGGCCACGGCGGTGTTTTGGTTGGGGTTTTCCAGGTAAAAAAGCCGCTGTCCGCCATCGAGGAGGCGAGAAAAGGCCACGAGGGGATCGATCGCGGGCAGTTCCCACGACAGACTGACCCAGTGCGGTTGACATTTTTCAAGGGATCTTTTCTGACAATTGAAAAGAAATGCTTCGATCTCTTGACAACTTTGAAAAAGTTTTGTCGGATTGGGTTTAACTGCCATGAACCGGACGGATGTAAATTTTTATTAAACTCAGAACGGCGTCCGACTGCTGCGAACGGGTCGCCAGTCCGGTAGGGGAGTTTGGCGCAGATGTCCCGTCAGACTCGCCGCCTGAGTACCAAATTACCACTGATGTCTGGGAAACGCGGGATTTAAAGGTGTCGCTGGGGGCGATCGCGCTGGGGGAAAGCAGACGGTTTAAAAACGTTCGAGGGCGTTCTCCAAGAATGTCTATGGTGTTTTTAAGAACGGTTGGTAGAATACATAAGACTTCAGAAACTCACAATTCAAAAGCCATAAAACGCAAAAGATGACAACGCTCTCCGATCCTTCACAAGTTCCAAAACCCTCAAAACTCTGGTTAGCTGCCATCAAACCACCCATGTACACCGTTGCGGTGATTCCGATTTGGGTGGGGACGGCGGTTGCCGTTGCGGAAACCCATCGTCTCGAGGTGCGATCGTTTTTGACGTTTTTAATTTCTGCCATTTTAATTATTGCCTGGTTAAACCTCAGTAACGATGTGTTCGACTCGGATACGGGCATCGACAAAAACAAAGCTCATTCTTTAGTGAATTTAACCGGGAATCGATCGCTGATTTTCTGGCTATCCAATCTCTTTTTAGCCTTGGGCGTTGCGGGGATTTTCGCCATTTCCGCATGGCAACAGGATCTTACCGTCCTCGAAATCGTCCTCGCCTGCTGTGTCTTGGGTTACAGCTACCAAGGGCCGCCGTTCCGCCTGGGGTATCACGGCCTCGGGGAGTTGATTTGTTTCGTCACCTTCGGCCCGATGGCGCTGGCGGCCGCCTATTACAGCCAAACCCAAAGCTGGATGGGACTTTTGGCGAATCCGCTGCCCTTTGTAGCCACGTCTCTCTTCGTAGGAATTGCCACGAGTTTGATTTTGTTCTGTTCTCACTTCCATCAGGTCGAAGATGATTTAGCCGCCGGAAAGCGATCGCCCATCGTGCGCCTAGGTACCGAACGGGGTGCGAAGTTGTTACCTTGGTTGAGCGGTGCGATGTTTGTGGCGGTGGCGGTGGCGGTGATGTTGGGTAGCGTGTCGCCTTGGACGTTGCTGTGTTTGGCCAGTCTTCCCCTGGCGGTGCAATTGGTGCAGCATGTAGGGGAAAATCACGATCGCCCCGAACTCGTGAGCAACTGCAAGTTTATCGCCGTAAACTTGCACTTCGCCAGTGGGACCTTGCTGGGGTTGGGATTAATTTTAGGGTGAAGCTTTAGCGTTCTCGGCCGGCGATTTTCCGTCGCAACGGCTAAAGTTTTCGGAGGTTTGGAGCGCGATCGTGTATGAAGGGAAGACGGCCAGCGTCGAACACCGCGATCGCGCTTTAGTATTTGTCCTATTGCGTTCGATCGCCTTGGATACAGAGTCCTCGTAATTGGTGAGACCCTATGAATCTAGAACAACGTGATTTCAAGCTCGATATTTTAAAAGCCATTGGTCTCGCCTGTATTATTCTGGCCCATGTCTCTCCGAATGAGACGATTTCACAACTTCGTAACTTCGACGTTCCATTAATGGTATTGGTTTCGGGGGCATTGTTTGAAATTTCATCGCGACAGAAAAATTTAGCAACTTTCGATTATGTGAAGCGCAGAATTCCAAGGCTCATCGCTCCCGTCTGGATATTTTTCGCGTTTTTCTTTCTTTTTACTTACATCGTTTGCACTCTCAGCGGACAAGCTTATCCCTATACGGCTCGTGAAACTGTAGATACCTTTTTACTCATTCAGGGTATCGGATTCGTTTGGATTATTCGAGTATTTGTCGCGATCGCCTTAGTTGCACCCTGGATTAAAAAAGCACTATCTTTTACGGAAAACAACAGACTTCGATTAATCGCAATTTTTGGAGTATATGTCCTATTTGAAATTTTAAACTATTTTTGGGGAGATCTCGATACGCCCGTTTTGGGAATTGCATTCATTTATTTTTGGTTTGGGAAATTTTATTTTATTCTGTATCATCTCTTTTTTAAGAGGGTTGTTTTGTATGTTTTACCCTATGGCTGCGTTTTTGCCCTGGGGATTGTCATCAGTCAGCTTCGGCGAAAAACTATTTTGCTGATGTCAGCTTTTTTCCTGGCTGTATTTTCCGCGATCGCTTTATTTTTATTTCTAGATAATGGAATGATTATCTCAACACAAGTCTATAAATACCCGCCTCAAACTTACTATTTTTCCTATGCGTTATTTGTCTCCTGTTTACTGTATTACTTATTCGATAAATTCTTACAACACTACCCACAGATTATTTTTAAATCGAAGAGGTTATCGCAGTCGATCGTTTTTGTAAGTACCTCATCAATGTGGATTTATCTTTGGCATATTTGGTCTCTTGTCTACTTACCTGAAATCTTGGGTGATTGGTGGATTTGGAAGCAAACTGTATTCGGCAGATTTTTAATTGTATTCCTTTTCTCTAGTTTAATAACTTACACTCAAAAAATAGGGGTTTCACGTTTAATACAGAAAACTCAATTGGGTCGTTCTCATGCGAGATGGATTTCTGTGCTGTTTTTAAAATAACGGCAAATTTGGAGATGTCGAAATCGCGATAAATGTAGCCGAGACTTCATAAAATTTAAGGTTCTTCGTAAGTTAAGGTGATACCAGTATAATGGTATACAAGTATAGGAGA
>NZ_JBNGCO010000012.1:0-65954 GCF_049974805.1 Baaleninema sp. | reverse complement strand
CTCCCTGCGCTAAAGCGACAGGGCTTCCAAACGTATCGAGGTATTTTCCGTGAGACGATTTCGCAACGGGAAAAGTTCGTCCTGGGGGCGATCGCCCCAATCATACTTCTGCTCTCTTGTCAAATGTTGCAAAGATAATATAGAAGCAGTTTCACAGGAGCGAAAAGCCAATGCCAACTCAGAAAATCGTTTTACCGCTGGAAAACGGCGATCGCTAGAAGAAAATAAAAACATCTATAAAAAGGCGTCTTCGGAGATTCGGGTGTAATTTGTAAATTTGAAGACAAAATCTGGGATGACCCGGTCTAAAATCTGCTTATCACCTCAAACTCTCAAGAGCCGTTGGGTTTCGCTTTCGCTACACCCAACCTACGCAACTTATCACCTCAAACTCTCAAGAGCCTCGATCGGTAAACGACGCACCCGTTCTTCCAAATCAGAGGAAAGCGTGCCAAAACGACGTTGGAGTAGTCGGACAACTAAAGAAATCTCGCGTTCGATACCTCGTTCGATACCTCGTTCGATACCTTCTTGTTTAGCGCGGCGTTCCACACTGGTCACGTATTGCATTCGCCGTTCCTCCTCAAACTGACGAATTTGTTGCCAAAATCCCCGATCGAGTGCCTCGGGAAGACTCATCAACCCGTCGATAAAATGAAATAAGTTGATAACATCCTGGGAACTGTAACCCAGTTCGTACAGTCGCCGAATCAGAGACAGTTTCCACTGTTGGCGCTCTCTCCTATTTTGACGGGTTTATTGGGCTTTGAGGTGCGCCATGACGACCGTGGCGAAGGAGTTGGTACTGCGTTCGAGTAAAAAACCACAAAACCCGATATCTCTGAGATACCGGGTTTCGAGTTATCCCTTTCCCGCCTGTCCTAATCCATCGTCGGTTTCAACGCCGCTAACATCTGACGCAGACCCTCTCGCCAGTGGGGGGCGAAGCTTCCCAACACCCCTTCCAGTTTCTTTCCAGACAACACCGAATACGCCGGACGCTGGGCGGGGGTGGGATATTCCGCCGTCGTAATCGGGACGACTCGCTTCAGTTGCAACGGAAATCCCAAAGCCTCCGCTTCCTCGAAAATCGCCACAGCAAAATCGTACCAACTGGCGACGCCGCTGTTGGTGAAGTGGTAAGTTCCCTCAATATCGCGGTGGTTCGTCACGATTTGCGCGATCGCATGGGCGATATCTCCCGTCCACGAAGGACTTCCCACCTGGTCCGCCACCACGCGCACTTCGTCCCGGTCTTTCCCCAAACGCAACATGGTTTTGACGAAGTTTCCGCCACCGCCGACGCCGTAAACCCAAGCGGTTCGCAGGACGATATGGGACGAGTCCGTTTGCAACACTTCCACTTCCCCGGCGAGTTTCGATTTTCCGTATTCGCCGACGGGGTTGGTGGGGTCGCTTTCCGTGTAGGGGCGACTGTGGCACCCGTCGAAAACGTAATCGGTGGAAATATGTAGCAGTTTCGCCCCTTGTTGCTGGGCGGCTTTCGCCAGGACTCCCGGTGCAATTCCGTTGACCTTTTGCGCCAATTCCGGTTCGCTTTCGGCTTTGTCTACAGCGGTATAGGCGGCGCAATTCACGATAACATCCGGTTGAATTTCGGCGACGACTGAGGGGATGCTGCGGAGTTGAGACAAATCGAGGTGATCGCGGCCGGTACCGATAACCTCCATTTGAGTCTCGAGGAGGCGTTGCACCTCCGATCCCAACTGTCCGCCGATTCCAGTTAATAAAACTCGCATTAGTCGTAAACCTCCGCCGCGTTTAAGGACACTCCGGCTTTATCTTTTTCCGATAAAATCGGTTCGGTCTCTCCGAGTTGCCAGTTGATCGATAACTCGGGGTCGTTCCATAAAATACAACGTTCGTGGTCTTTGGCGTAATAATCGGTAGTTTTATATAGCACTTCCGCCACGTCAGACAAGACCGAAAAACCGTGGGCGAATCCTGCCGGAATCCATAACTGTCGTTTGTTTTCTGCACTCAAGCGATATCCGACCCATTTTCCGAAGCTGGGCGAGGCTTTGCGAATATCGACTGCGACGTCGAAAATTTCGCCCACGCAAGCGCGAATCAGCTTTCCTTGCGCCTGTTGGATTTGATAGTGCAAGCCCCGCAACACACCATAGTTCGATCGAGAGTGGTTGTCTTGCACGAATTGCGTTTTGACGCCCGTTTTCTCTTCAAAGGTTCGCTGGTTGAAGCTTTCAAAGAAAAAACCGCGATCGTCTCCAAAAACACGCGGTTCTAGGAGTAATACTTCTGGAATATCGGTTTGAATGACGTTCATTTATTGACGAGCCAGAACAACGAGGTTTGAAACTTTGCCAAAAAATTTAGGCTTAAACCAGCTTACCTGATAGGGGTGTTTATTTTCTATAATAGCATTATTTATTAGTAGCTTTAAATCTTTATTTGAAAGTAATCTTAAATTTTTTTCTTGCGCCCAGAATTTCAATCCTAAAAGATTTAAAATACGACGATGCTGCGGTCGTGGCAACCAGTGAATCAAGGGAATTTTAGTGTGAAAATCGAGCCAATGATAGCGGTTTGGCGTTGTGACGAGAATTCCCGAAGCGAGGGAAAGTAACTCCCGTAAATATTGAAGCTGTTGAGCTTGATTTCCCACATGTTCTATGACAGCGGAAGAGGTAACAAAATCCAGTCGATCGAACCTTTCCGGTTGAGGCGGAAAAGGCACGACCGTCAAGCCAGAAAACACCGTTTCCAAATGTTGGATATCCTCGGGAGAGGTGGCGTAAACCCGGGCGCCATCCTCAAGAAGCCAACGAATCCAGCAATTACTATCGAGATGTTCCGTGTCGGGAGTCGAACCATGGTCGAGAAACACCTTTCCCGCCACGCCACCGATTTCTTGCGCGAACCAATCGTAAATTTGGCGACGAATTCGCAACGAAGATTTCATGCGAAGTTTGTCCAGCCAAGAAATGCGATCGCCAAAATAATCGTATTCCCGAACTTCCCTCATACCCCGAAACCCAACCCTAGATCGTCAACTCTAAATCATCAACTCTCAACACTTAACTAATAATATCGATCGAACAGCACCGCCAGCGTTACCGTACACGAAAATAACACAAACCCGACGCCAAACCGATAAAACCCCTTCGACCAACCCCGAAACCGACGATTGTAAAACACCAGTCCCGCCACAGGCGCAATCGGAATCCAATACCGACCTTGCAACCCGCCAATCATCTCCGCGCCGACGAAGTTCCACAAATACGCCAAACCGCACAACATTACCATACTCGACAACGCGCTAACAGCGAAAACCCCCCGTTGCCAGCCCTGCAACCGCTTATCCGCAGGAGTCGCCACCCCCACCGTCACCGCCAACACCCCCCAATACGCCATCACCAGCCATCCCGGTAACGGCGTATCCAACCATCCCAACACCCCAATAAACTGATGCGCGTAATCGCCGCCAAACGCCGCCAACGTCCGCATCACCGTCGCCGCAAACCCCAGAGGATGGCTTAACACCAACTGAATTTGGTCCGATGGCGACAGTTGCGGGTGTAGAGAAACGTAAATTCGAGATACCACCCCCGACCACAGCGCCACCGCACCCCCAGAGGCGAGTACAATAGCACTCAAGCTTCCCCAATAGCGTCGCCAACTTCCCAAGTTTCGCCTCGGAATCGCCAGCAACAGCAACACTAAGGGAAAATACGCCAGTTTTGATAACGATAAGACAACCGCCAACCCCCCCAAGATGGCAATATCAATAACGGTATTTTTTCTATTGGCTTGAAACTTCGTCGGTGGGGTTGAAGAACCCAATTCAATATCCCCAGATTTCAAATTTTCGTGAATTTCGTTTTTTGGAGAATTCAGACGTCGGGACGAACGACCGTTCGCCCCGACAACGGACTCGATTTTCTTAAAAAACCAAGGCCACGCTAAATTCAATTTATTTCTCTCTCTTGAATTTCTCTCTCTTGAATTTCTCTCAATTCCTCTCTCTCCTCCCATCGCCACCCGCAACACCAACCCCACAAACGCAAATGCAACGCCGTTTGTCAGCGCATCTAAGGACAAGGAAGAAGCCAAACAGAGAGACATCGGCGTTAACGCCAACATCATCAACAATCCGCGATGAATTGGACTCCAATAAATCCCAAAAGAGACCAATCCTAGCCAAAACAATAAATTGGTCAACCGTCCCAAATACATCAGTTTTAGCGGCGAGATTTTGAAGAGTTTTCCGATAGAAATTCCCAAGGCTTGAGGGAGATAAGGAATTGGGGAATGTAACGCCGTGGTTTTGAAGTTGATAAACACGCGATTTTCAGGATTTAAGGGTAAATCTAAAACCGCAAAAATTTCGTTGATATCTTGTTTTTGATTGATGTCAAATCGTAAATCCCGCGTTGAGACGTTGCGAACGGTGGTTAAAACGCTTTTGGGTAGATTCCCACCCAAACATACTTCGGTCTCGAAATATTTGCTATATCCGTAACAGTCTCCGGTTTGACGTTCGGCGACGAGCTGTCCTTCTGATATTTGAAACGCACGGTAGAAGTGAAGGTATTCGTCGGGGGTTTGAAAGGGCGGGGTTAAAAAGGTAATAGCCAGTCCGAAAATCATAGAAATTAAAATAAAGTTTTTTGTAAAAAAGCTGTTTTTTTTCATGTTTTGATGTAAAATAAAGTTGAGGATTTTTCCACAAAAAACAGAGGGTTTGAGACTCGCCCCCGTTTCTCAGCTTGGCTTTCGATAAATTAGCAACATTCCCGATAACACCAAAAGCCCTAAAACGCCCGCTAAAGGATTTTTATCGATTCCCGTCACCCAACTGGGAACCGCTTCCGTATAAGCGATCCACTGTCCCACATTGATGAGGTAATATCCGCCGACTAAGCCGCCGTGTAAGCCGATGGGAAATCCCAAACGCCCTTGTGTATGAAGTTTTACTTTAACTAACAACAACCCTAGCAGAACTAATCCGATGAATTGGGGAAGGGTGCGAAGAATTTCTGAGGGGGGTTTGAGGAAGTGTAAGATGGCGAAGATAACGGCGTTGGCGACGGTGGCGATCGATACGCGGTAATCGCGTCGTAACTCGTCCCACAGCCAACCGCGAAATAGCACTTCTTCGGCGAATCCCACCGCAGAACCGACGAATACGGCTTCGAGAAGCAGGCGGGAAATCGCCATTTCAGGAGAACGCCAGCGAATCCAGCCCAAGACGGTTTCGAGTCCGAAGAGTACCGCCAGCCCCAGCAATCCCCCTATCCAGCCTCGAGTGAATTCTCGGAGAATTTGACGGCTGGGTAGGGGCGAACCGCCGTTCGTTTCTAAACCGTAGCGTTGGAAAACGCGAGTTTCGCCGTAAAATCGGCGTCCCCACCAACGGACGAGATAGAGGAATTCTCCGTATAACAGCAGGGTTCCCAGGATGCTGGCGGTGTTGGCGTCGGGAACGAAGTGATAGATGGGAATCGCCAGGGGAAGCCAACCGAGTAAGAGTAATCCGAGAAATGCGAAAACCCGCCAAACGATCGCTCTCTTTTCCATGAATTATAGAACTCAAAAATACAAGTTTGAAAAATACAAGTTTGAAAAATACAAGTTTGAAAAATACAAGTTTGAAAAATACCTGAAAAAAACAGACACTTGTTACCAATCGTCCTCGTAACGGCGGGGGGTTTCGTCCCAGTCGGGGATGTCTTCGAGGGGAAAGAGTTCTCGCGTCGAACCAGAGGAGGGAGGAGAGAAACGGGACGCGATCGATCCCCTGTCTCGACTTCTGGTTTCTCGACTTCTGGTTTCTCTCACATCCTCATAATCGTCGTAATCGTCCTCGTAATAGTCGAGAGGAACATCATTTTCGGCGTCGGGTTGGTTCAACTTCAACGGTTCGACAACGCGGGAAATCGCATCTTTAACGAAAGCTTTCACGAACTCGTCTTTCCGCGTCAACTGAAACTGACGTTGCACCACTTCCGACATTCCCCCATCTCCCCAATCGAGATCCTGGCGGAAATATTCAATAAAGCTTTTTCCGGCGATGCGTGTCAGATACGCCGCACTAATTCCCTGAATCGCTTTCCCCACGACGAGGGTTCCCACATGAAACTGTAACGCCGTCGCCACCAACTGCACCACTCCTTTAACGATTCCCAAACTGGCGAGGGTTTTTCCCAGAGACAACGCCAGTTCTCGCCCCCGTTCCAAGTTCAACTCGCACCCGTAAATTTTGCCGATTTCCACTACCATTTGGGCGTTGACGGCGGCGGTAGCCAGTAAATCCACCCCCGGAAGCGGCGTTACCGCGATCGCACCGGCCCCAATCCACTGATATCGATCGACCACTTTCACCGCCTGTCTGCGTCGCTGCGCGTCTACCAGGCGTCTGGCTTCGTCTCCCAACCGCTGGGACTTCAACAAAATATTATCGGCCACCAAATCTTCCCCTTCCGCCCGCAACACCGCCACGATGCGACGAATTAACGGCATAATATCCGGGTCTGGGGTGAAGGCTTCCCCAGTTTGCAGGCGGACGACGGGGGGATTCGCCGCCACGGGAACGATATCGCTGGGGGGGACAAAATCCCGCAGGCGCGATCGCAACCGGGCTAAAATCGTTTCGCGATCGCCCTCAGAATAAAGATCTATTTTATTGAAGACCACGATCGAGCGTTTTCCAATTTCCGCCAACACCCGCAACGGCTCGAACTCCGACTGACGCAAATCGTTATCCACCACGAACAGCAACAAATCCGCCTCCGTCGCCCACTGTCGCGCGATTTGTCCCCGCTGACCGCCTTCGCTTCCCGCTTCCAAAATTCCCGGCGTATCCGTAATTAAAATATCGCGATCGAGACCTTGTAAGTGCAGCGTATAGGTTTCCCCCATCTCCGTCGTTCCCATAGGGGCGCTCACTCGTCCCGCCACGCGCCCCAAAAGCGCGTTAATCACCGAAGTTTTCCCCGAAGAACCCGTTCCGAAAATGACGATTTGCAGATTTCCGCGAGACATCGCCGCCTCGATTTCCCGAGACCGGCTCAACAGGGCTTTTCGCGCCACCTCATCTTGAATCTGCTGCACTTGTTGGCGTACCGAACCGAGATATTCCGACGCCGCTTCGCTTTTCGTTTCCGGCGGTTTCACGGGGCGGCGGCGACGGCGTTGGCGCCGTTGTTTCGCAGGCGTCCACAACAGGCGCAGATAGTAGAAAAACGTCCCCAGCAGTAAGGCGACCAAGCCAATCAACAGCAACAGCAGCAAATTGGCGAGAAAGGGATTCGCCGACCAGGTAATTTGACTGTACAGCCAACCCAACGACGTCACCAACCAAATCGCCATCGCGAGGATGATGACGATTCCGATGACGAGGGTGAGTAGGCGAGAAAGGGGCATTTTTTACCGCGAACAGTGAACAGTGAACAGTTACTGGTAGGGTGCGTGACTTGAAAAATCGGGTGTTGCAATGAAACCAATAAATCGTCACGCACCACCCACGTAATTGAAAAATCGGGTATCGCAATGAAACCAATAAATCGTCACGCACCGCTTTTACCGCTCTTCATCAGGGTATCTTATCTGCTGGTGTTGCGGCTTAGTGATGCAGAAAAGTCCTGAAACCCTTGTTAGAAAAGATCTCGCCGTATTAAGGGGTTGGCCCAAAAATCTCAAATCGGTAAATGGCTGCCGGAGATCCCCGGCATCTCCAAGATGCCGGGGATCTGGCTCCAACTTAAATACATATAATATGTATTTTGTCAATCCCCGATCTCGAAAAGTTTTCTGCACCACTGAGGGTGTTGCGGTGTTGTGGGGAGATGTGGAGTTTGAGGCGAGGTTGTATTTTCGAGTTAAAACCGCGTTACAACCGAAGGGTAACGCAAGAAACTGTATTGGAGACTGTTTGATGGGACTTTTTAACCAAATCGCGAATGCAATTAACGACCCGAACCTTCAAGCCAGCGTCGGACAACTGGGGGGAATAGTCAATGCAGTGCGCCAAAGCAGTGACAGCCAGGGTCTCGATCCTGCAACCACGCAGGCGGTGCTGTCAGTAGTAGGAACGCAGGTCAGAAAGGCGTTGCGGGAAAAACGTCAAGATGAAGGAGAAGGGACGGTGAAGGCGATCGTCAATCAGTTTGGCGGAACCCACGCCAGTTTACAAGCAGTGCAGGCGTTGTTTTCGCCCCAGCGTCAAGAAGCTGTTGCTGAAGAAACCGCTCGTCAAACCGGGGCGAACCCGAGTACGGTTCAGGCGTTGTTACCGATATTGGTTCCGTTGGTGTTGAATTTCCTGAAAACGGGAAGTAACGCTCAAAATCCCGATGTTGAAACCAATCCCGTGTTGTCGGGATTTCTCGACGCCGATGGCGATGGCGATGTAGATATGGGGGATGCGTTGCGCTTGGCCAGTCAGTGGGTCGATCGCTAACCTCTCAACCCCGCTAAAATAAAGACATTTGGCGTTCCGGGGGGTCGTAACCGAGATGTTTCCAGGCTGCTGGCGTGGCGACGCGACCGCGTGGGGTTCGGGAGAGATAGCCGATTTGCATTAAATAGGGTTCGTAGACTTCCTCGATGGTTTGGGGGTCTTCTCCCGTAGTGGCGGCGAGGGTTTCCACCCCCACCGGACCACCGCCAAACTGTTCGATGGCCACCGTTAGCAAACGTCGATCGGTCCAATCGAGACCCATCAGATCCACATTAAACAACTCTAAGGCCGATCGCGCCACCTCTGCGGTCACCGTTCCGCCCGCTTTCACCTGGGCGTAATCCCGAACCCGCTTCAGCAAGCGGTTGGCGACCCGAGGCGTTCCGCGCGATCGACGGGCGATTTCCGTCGCTCCCTCCGCTGTCAGCGGTGTTTCTAACAGTTTCGCCGTCCGTTTCACGATTTGCGTCAGTTCCTCGGTTTCGTAGAAGCGCAACCGCTGTACCAACCCGAATCGATCGCGCAGCGGCGAAGTCAACGCCCCCACCCGCGTCGTCGCCCCCACCAGGGTAAAGGGTTTTAACTCCAAACTGCGAGTTCGGGCGGATTTTCCCTTTCCGATAGTAATATCGACGCGAAAATCCTCCATCGCCGGATACAGTAACTCTTCCGTCATGGAACTGAGGCGGTGAATTTCGTCGATAAACAGCACGTCTCCCGGCTTCAGACTCACCAGCAACCCCACGATATCTCGGGGACGTTCTAACGAGGGTGCAGTGGTCATTTTGCACCCGACCCCCATCTCCGAGGCTAAAATCGCGGCCATGGTGGTTTTCCCCAAACCCGGCGGTCCGTAGAGTAATAAGTGGTCGAGGGCTTCGCCGCGAGATTGCGTCGCTTGAATGGCGATTTCGAGAACTTCCTTCAACTCCCGCTGTCCGATGTAGTCCGCCAGTCGTTGCGGCCGTAGTTTTTCGTCCGGTTGGATGGCGGTTTGTTCCTCGAGGGTTTCTTCTGGGGAGAGCAGTTCGTTTCGCTCTCGTTCCGGTTTGGGAGAGGGTTGGTGAGATGAGAGAATCGCCATGAGAAAAATATAAAAAAGCGCTTGGGATGACTGGGGGCGTCCAAGTTTATAGTAATTCACGACTTGGGATCGATCGAAATTCAGCCTCTGAAGATATCAATTCCCGTCCCTAACATATCCCACAGCTTGCATATGTTGGTTTTTATAGTCTTGTATGCGATGCTGGAGTTCGATGGCGTCGCGCTCGTGGAAGAAATAGACGGGATGGCGGCCTGAAATCTTTCGATCGAGCGTTTCGGTATGAATAGAAATTAACTCATCTACCGAAGTTTTGTGGGCGTACTGACGGCGATCGATTCCCGGAACTTCGCTCGTTTTGTCTACCACTTTTAAGGTGGCGGTGATGAGAAAAGTTCCATCGCCGAGGTCCGATTGCAGTTCGAACCCTTTGACGGGTTCAATATCGCCCAAGGATCTAATAGGGTTGGATAGGGCGGGTTTGGGAGTAACGTGAATGGCGGCGATGGTACGACGATCTCGACTGAGCATCAGTCGAATTACCCTCGGAACTCGTCGGTGGTTGACTTCAGTTAAAGTCTGGTCTTCAATATCGACTAAGGTTTGAAAACCGTTGGCTTCTAAGGATTTTTGAGTTTTCTCTATCCCCCGAAAATTCAGTTGAGAAAGCCGCGAGGAATCCTGCGTTACTCGAACCAATTGGTGACGATGGGAGAACACTTTTCGACAAGTCTCGAATACCTCTGGCGGAACCTTGGAAAGATCCGTATCGTTGCATTTGACCAGCTCGTACACAACGAAAGCCTTCGGGCGATCGTCGATTTCTACAATTTCTGCTTCTACAAATTCAGAAAATTCCTGTAAAGCCTCGAGAATCTCTGCTTCTCGAACGGATTTCTTCCAAACCAATATCGATTCCCCAGAAGACAGCTCGACCTCGGCGGTAAAAAAAACGTTACCCCACAGGTCTTTCTGGATTCGACAGACCGGAACGATCGCCGTAAAGGGGTAGGATAAATGTTCGATACGGAAAAGTTGGGTTTTCCAATAGTATAAAAATTGTGTTGTTTTGTCGAAGTGCCAAGAAATTCGCAGGGGGTTTTTGAACAGGGTAAAAATGATTGCGTAGGCGGAGAATCCCACCAGGATAAAGAGTGGAGCTTCTAATGGCGGAATTTTATCCTTGAATTGAATCAGTAAGTACAAGGCTAGATTGCGACGGATTTCTAATTCGGTTTGGTTGGAATCAATAAATTGATTGAGTCGATCGACCTGTTCTTGAATCCAGTCTGGATAACCAGCTTGGCAGTTAAAATCAATTGAAGATGGAAAGATTTCTTGACGGCTTTCATCCTCAAAAACAAGATAAAATTTGTGGTAATGTGGGGCTAGGCATGTAGCAGAATATTCGATTTTAGACTGTTGGTATTCTGCACGCGCGACCCTTGGTAAAGGTGAAATAGAGAGTTCTTGCGTTTCAAAAAAGCTGCTAGACTCGTAGTAGCAATTCGTGCGATTTTGGCGGTTGCGCTGGCACTTTAGGGTATCGACGCGCCAGCCATAGGCGATCGCAAATAATAGGGCGAAGATACCCCCCATCCATAACCCATTTTTTAAGTTTGATAAAAGGGGGGAATTTCCTTCTCGAAAAATCCAGCGATCTTCGTTTTTTTTGATGAGTTTGATGGTCATTTCAATCTATCTCTCTAGGAAGTCATGATGAGTTGAATCTGGGAAATAGAGAAAACTGACGCAGCTCAACGGTACAAAAGACGGTACAAAAGGCTGAATGTCGAGTTGAAATGTATCTAAATGTAGAGTTAGACGATCGACCCCCACTCGAGGTAAGGCGTCGAGGGGAAAAAGAGGCCGTCGATGCGAACCTGGGGGAGTTGAGAGAGGATTGGGATCGATCGAAGGTTAGAAACGCTATAAAAATTCTATCCTGGGAAGCACTCGACGACAGCCTCTCAAGATCGATCTCTGTCCCAGACGGCGCGTCCGCTCGAGCCACCAACCCGATCGCGCTATGATGGTCGTGCCGAAACTAGAAAATCGGCCGAAAGTGATTTAGCCTGTTTATCGAGATCTTGCTGCGAATTTTCGGTTGTAGGTGAGGAAAAGACTGTTGCGTAGTATGTTAAAAGGATCGATCTCGCCAGGGGGATCGGCAAACGCGACGAGGGACTCGGCAAATCCTTGGTCGTTCAAACTCGAACTGCTGAAAACCCTCGTTCAGAGAGAATTAGAAGCCCGATATAAAGGCTCGGTATTGGGCAATTTGTGGCCGGTGTTAACGCAACTGTCACAACTGCTTATCTATACCTACGTTTTTTCCATCGTCCTGAAAGTCAAACTCAGCCTCGCCGGGGTTCCCGCCAACAACTTAACCTATGGATTGTGGTTGTTCGCCGGGTTGTTACCCTGGTTCGCCTTCACGAACGGCTTTTCTCAAGCGGCGTCTTCCGTCGTCAGCCAACCGAACCTCGTCAAAAAAGTGGTCTTTCCCCTGGGATTGTTGCCCCTGGTTCCCGTGTTGGCGGCGTTCGTAGAAAGTACCTTGGGATTGATGGTATTAGTGGCTTTCGTGGTCATGGCGACGCAAACCCTTCACGCGACGCTGTGGCTGATGCCCTTGATTTGGCTGCCGCAAATCCTGCTGACGGCGGGGTTGGGATACTTCGCCGCCGGACTCACCGTCTTCTTAAGAGACATTCCCCAAACCATCACCGTCGTTCTCAACCTCTGGTTTTACCTGACGCCGATCGTTTATCCGGCCGAAAGCATTCCCGAATCTCTGCGAACGCTGGTATTCTGGCTCAATCCCCTGGCGGCGTTCGCCGCCGCCTACCGCGACGCGATTTTAGTGGGCAGCGTTCAACATGGGGCAGAATGGGCGATGGCGTCGGTGGTGTCGGTGTTGGTATTCTTAGCTGGATTGTGGTCTTATCGAAAACTCAAATCTGGCTTTGCTGATGTTTTGTAGCCCCTTGGTTTTCGCCTCAGCCCAAGGTTTCCCGATTTCCCTGTTTCGATCGCTCTCAAACCGCAATTCAATGGACGATTTCGCAATTTCCGTTCGCAATGTTTCTAAGAGTTTTCGGCGATACCGACATCCCACCGATCGCCTCAAGGAACTCCTCTTTCCCGGCCATCAGAAATATCAGGAGTTCTGGGCGTTGCAAAACGTCAGTTTGGAGGTTCCCAAAGGTCAAACCTTAGGGATTGTCGGACGCAACGGGTCGGGGAAAAGTACCTTACTTCAAATTATCGTCGGGACGTTGATGCCTACGGACGGCGAGGTGAACGTCAACGGACGGATTTCGGCGCTGCTGGAACTCGGAAGCGGTTTCAATCCGGAGTTTACGGGACGCCAAAACGTCTTTTTCAACGGTCAACTGTTGGGATTGACCAAACAGCAAATTGAAGAACGCTTCGAGGATATTGTCGCGTTTGCCGATATCGGCGATTTTATCGACCAACCGGCGAAAACCTATTCTAGCGGGATGTTCGTGCGTTTGGCCTTTGCGGTGGCCACCAGCGTCGATCCCGATATCCTCGTGGTGGACGAAGCCTTAGCGGTCGGCGACGAGGCGTTTCAGCGGAAGTGTTTTTCCCGTATCGAAGCCTTGCAATCTCGCGGCGGAACGACGCTGTTTGTGTCCCATTCGGCCTCGAAGGTGGTGGAACTGTGCGATCGCGCCCTGTTACTCGATCGCGGCGAAATGCTCCTGTTTCACGAACCGAAATTCACCATCGATCGCTATCACAAACTCATTTACGCCCCCGCCGACCTTTGCGAGAGTTTCCGCGAGGAGATTCGCCACACCCCCAACCTCGACCCCCACGCCGAACTCGACCGCGACGACGGCGGAACGCCGACCCCCCAAACGCCGGAGGAGTCCCCCAGCGACGGCGACTTCTTCGACCCCCACCTCGTCCCCAAAAACACCATTTCCTACATTCCTCGGGGGGCGAAAATCGCCAATCCGCAGATTGTGACCCCGGACGGGCGCACGGTCAACCACCTGACCGGGCGTCAGGAGTACGTTTACACTTACAAGGTGACGTTTTATAAAACCGCTACGAAAGTCCGGTTCGGAATGTTGGTGAAAACCGTCAGCGGCTTGGAACTGGGGGGCGCGTCGTTTACCGCTTCCAGTCAGTCGATCGATCGCGTCGAAGCCAACACTACCGTCACTGTGCGTTTCCGCTTTCAATGTTTGCTCAATCCGGGGGCGTATTTCCTCAACGCGGGGGTGTCTGGCGTCGTAGAGGGTCAGTTTACTTATCTCGCCCGAGGAATCGATATCGCCATGTTCCGCGTGCGTCCCGATAACGACTCCTTCGCCAGCGGAATTGTGGATTTACTCATCGACCCCCACGTGAGTCTTGATGCGGAGGTGGAGACGGTGGAGATGCGATCGAACCCCGCCCGGGAACCGAAGGTGGAATCCCTGTAAGGCTTTTACTTGAATCGAAATACAATCGAAATAAAATCGAAAAAACCTCGAGATGGATATTCAAGCCACTGAAGAACGCCTCAAGGCCATTGTCGAAGAGTTCGGACCCTGGACGAACCACAACATCCGCCTCGCCCCCAATCTCTACACGATGGGGGCGTCGCCGTCAGGGGCTGAAGTCAAGTTAAAGCGGTTTATGCAAATCGTCTCGGATTTCTTCGGGGAGGATTTCTCGAGGCTGCGAGTCTTGGATTTAGCTTGTTTGGAAGGGCTTTACGGCTTGGAACTGGCGATGCAGGGGGCGCAGGTGGTGGGAATCGAGGGACGGGAAAGCAACCTCGCTAAAGCCCGATTCGTCCGAGAAACTTTGGGAATTGAGAATATCGAGTTTTACTGCGACGACGTGCGGAACCTGTCGCGGGAGAAATACGGCAGCTTCGACGTGGTACTCTGTATCGGGATTTTCTATCACCTGGACGCCCCGGACGTTTTTCGCTTTGCGGAGGATATTTCCGAGGTCTGTTCTCGGTTGGCGATTTTCGATACTCACGTCAGCCAAACCGCCGATCGAACCTATGAATACCGGGGACGAGAGTACGAAGGGCGATCGTACACCGAAGATCATACCGCCTGGGGTTCGATCGACAACGAAGAGAGTGCCTGGTTGACGCGACCCTCGCTGTACGGTTTATTGAATGACGTAGGGTTCGCCTCGGTTTACGAGTGTCACTTGCCCGTCGTCCCCAAGTACGTGGAACTGCGATCAAACAAACAAGCCGATCGCTCGACCTTTATCGCCGTCAAAAATCGATCGATTTTTCTGAAAACGACCGATTTAGCCGACGGTTAATCCCTTAGAAAAAGGCTGCATCTCAAGGGATGTAAAACGATGAGTTTGCGGTAGAGTTTGCAGTGGGTTGGGTGGAGCGATCGCAAAACCCAACAACAGCTCAATTCGGTGCTGAAACTCCGATCGGATCGATTTACAGTGTTGAGATGCACCCTAGAAAAACACCTCGACCGTCAATTTTTGTCCTCGATTCCTACTATAAAACCTTGACAAATATTGGATTTTATGTTAATCGTTTTTTCTGGAGTTTTTAAATTGGCGGAGTTACTAACTTATCAGTCAAGTAAGGTAGTTTTTGAATCCCGACTTTCGGGATAGAATAGGGGAGTTTTGTCAAAAACCGGGTTTTGGCGCAATTTCTATAAATAAAAAAAAGAATTTCAAAAAACTCGTCGATCGCACAAAACAGATGAGACAATAAGGCGATTTCCTCTCCCCCTCTGTGAAAGCTCCCCCTCTATGAAAGCTCCCCCTCTGTGAAATCTCGAAAATCCCTTCCATGAACCAAACTCTCATCGTCACAGGAATGCACCGTTCGGGAACGTCCCTAATGGCGTCTCTGATTCAAAAAGTGGGCGTTCACATCGGCGACGAGTTATTAGAAGCCGACGATCGCAACCGTCACGGCTATTTTGAAGATCGAGAATTTCTCGAATTTCAGCGATCGATCTTACAAGCCTGTTGCGTAGAAGGAGAAGAAGGCTGGCCGGATTGGGGATGGACGGTAAGCGAACGGCTCGATCGCTCCCGATTTGAGGACTATAAAGAAATCGCCCGACGCCTCATCCAATCCCGTCAAGAAAGCGAAAAAATCTGGGGCTGGAAAGACCCGAGAACCGCGTTGCTGCTGGAGTTTTGGCACGAGTTAATCCCCGATGCCAAATATCTGTTTGTCTACCGCTATCCCTGGGACGTCGCCGATTCGATCGCCCGTCTCAACGCGCCAATTTTCGCCGACAAACCCGACTGGGCGTTACGAATTTGGTCCTATTACAACCGCCACATTCTCGACTTTTACAAACGCCATTTCCAGCAATGTCTGTTAGTTCACACTAACACGGCGTTAAATCACCCCGAACATCTCAGCAAACTCTTAAAAACCAAACTCAACCTAGAACTCGATCGCCCCTTAACAACGGAAAACGTCGCTGAAATTTACGATCCCAACCTGTTACAAACCCTAGATTGGAACCATCCCTTCGCTGAAAGCATCCGCACTCGCGCCTCCCGTCATTGGATGTGGTTGATGGAACTCGATCGCGCGGCGGAAATCCCCTCAGAAGGCGAAAAAGAGAGAAAAGGAGAAGCCGGACGCGAGGCGTTATCTTCTCCGTCTTTTCAACCGCCCTTACCGCTGGCGGTGGCGGCGAAACTTCCCGAAGTAAAAGCCGTTTCCGAACCGAGAAACGACGGCGACATCGCCGTGTCGGTGGTGATTCCCTGTTACAACCAAGGAGAATATCTTCTCGAAGCGATCGCCAGCGTGCAAAGCTGTCAAGCGGCCGTTTACGAAATTCTCATTATTAACGACGCCTCCACGGACTCCCGCACCTTAAAAGTTCTGGACTACCTGAAACAGCGAGGGTTTCGGGTCATCGACCATCCCGAAAACCGGGGACTCGCCGAAGCCAGAAATACCGGATTTCGTCTGGCGCGAGGCCGTTACGTGCTACCCCTGGACGCCGACAATAAAATTAAGCCGAACTATATCACACAGGCGATCGACCTATTCGATCGCGACCCCCGCCTCGGCGTCGTCTACGGCGATTGCGAATACATCGGCGACAAAATCGGCGTCTGGGAAATCCCGGAATTCGATATCAACCGCCTGGCTGTGGGGAATTACATCGACGCTTGCGCCGTCGTCCGCAAAACCCTCTGGGAAGACTGCGGCGGCTACGACCCCGACATCCCCGAAAAACTCGGTTACGAAGATTGGGACCTGTGGCTGAGTGCGGCGGAAAGAGGCTGGAAATTCCACCACGTCTCAGAAGTCCTGTTCCAATATCGCTTCCGCCGCGATTCGATGGTCAGTCGCTGCAACATCCCCGACAACCGACAGCGATTGATGCACTATCTCTGTGCGAAACACTTGAGTCTGTACGTCACCAACTTTCCCAGCATTTTCGCCAAAAAAGACAGCGAACTTCTCGCCGAACGACTGCGCGTCGAAGAGTTGAAAACGGAAATCGAGAACCTGAAAGCCGAAGTCACTACTCAGCAAACTGACTCGCTGCATTTCCAAAGCGAACTCCACCAATCCAACCTCGAAATCCAGCAACTCCAAGCGCAACTGTTTCCCACCGAAGCAGAATTAAAACGCACCCACGCCGAAGCGGACGACCTCCGCCACGAAAACCGCCAACTCCATCAAAAGCTTTTCGAGGCCTTGCAACAACTCGAGGCGACGACCACCGAACTCAACGCCGTCAAAGAAAACTCGACCATCGCCAACGAACAACTGCAAAAAGAACTCATCGCCGCCCAACAACAGATTCAGGCGTTACAGGCCGAATACCAGGCGATGCAAGCCCACTTACAGGGCGAACTGATGCGGGTGCAACAGGCCGAAACCGCCGCCCAAGAAACCATCGCGGCGATGGAGGACACGAAATTCTGGAAACTGCGGGAGCAGTGGTTTAAGGTGAAAACCCCTGTGATGCGGAAATTGGGGCTGTTGAAAGAAGACCCCCCCGCCGCCGTTCCCATTCCCACCTCGCCGACGCCTCCCGTTCCCGAAGAGAATCCCTATCAGTGGTGGTTGAGTCAACATTACCCCCGTCCCTCAGATTTAGAACGGATGGCGGAAGACTTGGAGACGCTAGAGTTTCAGCCGACGATTAGCATCGTCATGCCCGTTTATAACACCCCGGCGGACTATTTGGAACAGGCGATCGACTCGGTTCTCGATCAAGTGTATCCCCACTGGGAACTCTGCATCGCCGACGACGCCTCCAGCGCCCCCCAGGTGCGCCAAACTCTGGACAAGTACACCACCCTGGACGCCCGTATTCAAGTGGCCTATCGCACGGAAAACGGTCATATTTCTCGCGCCTCCAATACGGCGTTAGAGTTGGCCTGCGGGGAATTCGTGGCCTTGATGGACCACGACGATTTGATGACGCCAGACGCGCTTTTCGAGGTGGTGCGCCTCCTCAACCGCCACCGGGAGGCGGATATGGTGTATTCCGACGAGGATAAGGTGGACGAACGCAACCAACTGCGCGATCCGTTTTTCAAACCGGATTGGTGTCCCGATTCCTTCCTCTCGCGAATGTACACCTGTCATCTGGGAGTCTACCGCCGCAGTATCCTCGAGGAGATTGGCGGCTTCCGGGTTGGGTTTGAAGGGGCGCAGGATTACGATTTGGTGTTGCGCTTTACGGAAAAGAGCGATCGCATCTTCCATATTCCCAAAATTCTCTACCACTGGCGCAGTCACCCGGAATCGACGGCGAGTCGCTTAGCCAGTAAGTCTTACGCCGCCGAAGCCGCCGCTAAAGCGATTACGGAGAGTTTGCAGCGACGGGGAGAACCGGGAATCGTCAAACCCACTGATAGCGGTCATTGGATCGTTCGGTATAACATCCAGAAACCGGGGAAAGTCAGCGTGATTATCCCGACGAAGGATTTAGCCAGCGTTCTCGATACCTGTTTGACGTCGATTTTCGAGAAAACCACTTACGCCGAATATGAGGTGATGGTGGTGGACAACGGAAGTGTGGAGGCGCAAACGCACCAGTTGTTCGAGAAGTGGCGCCAGCGTCAACCCCATCGCTTCCGCGTGGAATTGTTGGATATTCCGTTTAATTATTCTCAATTGAATAATTTCGCCGCCTCGAAAGCGGAGGGAGACTATTTGTTGTTTCTCAACAACGATACGGAAGTGGTGACGGAAGATTGGATGGAGGCGATGGTGGAACAGGCGCAACGTCCTTCGATTGGGGCGGTGGGGGCGACGCTGCTCTATCCTGACAATACCATTCAACACGCTGGGGTGGTGCTGGGAATCGGCGGTGTGGCGGGTCACAGTCACAAAACTTATCCCAAGGATGCGATCGGCTATTTCGCGCAGTTACAGACGACGAACAATTATTCGGCGGTGACGGCGGCTTGTTTGATGTGTCGTCGAGAGGTGTTTGAGGAGGTGGGGGGTTTTGAGGAACGGTTGGCGATCGCGTTTAATGATGTGGATTTTTGTTTGAGGTTGGTCGATCGCGGCTATCGCAATGTTTGTTTGTCTCATGTGGTACTGTACCACTACGAATCGAAGAGTCGCGGCCACGAGGATACCCGGGAGAAGCAGATTCGCTTCAAGCAGGAGATCGATTATATGAAACATCAGTGGGCCAAGTATATTGAGAACGATCCCTGTTACAGTCCCCATTTGAGTCGCGAACACGAGGATTACAGCCTCGCGGTGACGAATCCCTTGATGAAATCGAACAAACTTCTCGTGTAAAGTCTCGTATAAAGTCTCGTATTTTGTTTTAACGAGTAACGACCGTGAGCGAATCGAACCATCCAATTAAAAGCGCCTTAAAAAAGTTTTTGGGAAACCGTCAAGAGCCGCCGTTTCTCTTCTGTATCGATTTTCCCCAACCCAACCAGGCGATCGAATCTCGGTATTTATCGGTTAGCGGCTGGGTTGCAACGGAGAAATCTCAGAGGGCGACCAATTTTCGTTTGTGCGACGAGGGGAGTTTTTCTTATTCCTTAGACACGATCGATCGTCCGGACGTTCAAGCTGTTTATCCCGATCGCATGGCGTTGGGATTTGTCGGTTCTGTGGCGGTGGCGGACTTACCCCCTTCTCAACAGTGGTGGGTGCGTTTCGACCTGGATGGAACCCGTCAGGATATTCCGCTTTCTTTTGAGATCGATCGACAGCAAATCGAGGATTTTTGGCAGAAAAAAACGGCAAAACTCGCCAAAATTAGCGAGATTTTACAATGTCCCCTTTGTGGGTGCGATCGACTCGAACAACAAGAAACTCAATCCCCAATCCAATTACACTGTACCCGGTGCGGCGGCGAATTCCACATCGACCCCCAGCATTACAATTTTCTCCCCCCAAGCTTGAAAGAATACGGAAGCGTTAAAACCACAGAAAACGTCTCCGCCAACGCCTACGACCCCACCGCCTTAGAACTCATCGAACGGTTTCGAGACGGCTTAATTCTCGATAACGGCTGCGGTTTGCGTCAGACTTATTACGACAACGTGGTGAATTTTGAAATCGTCAACTATCCCACCACTGATGTTTTAGGAATTGGGGAAAAATTGCCGTTTAAATCGAACAGTTTCGACGCCGTATTTTCCCTCGCCGTTCTCGAGCATGTTAAAACCCCGGTCGAATGCGCTCGGGAAATTTCAAGAGTTCTCAAACCGGGCGGAATTTTATACGTGGTAGTTCCATTTTTACAGCCATTTCACGGCTACCCAGATCACTATTATAACATGACCAGTAGCGGACTTAAAAACTTATTTAACAAAGATTTAGAAATCATCGAAGCGGGTGTGCCACTTTCCGGGGTTCCGATTTGGTGTTTGACCTGGTTTTTAAACTCCTATATTCGAGGATTGCCAGAAGACACAGCCCGAAAATTCAAAAACCTGAAAATTTCCGATTTATTAGACAATCCTTTGAACTATCTCAAAGAAGATTTCGTCAAAGAATTAGCGGCATCCACCAACGAAGAACTCGCTTCGACCAACTATCTCATTGCCCGAAAACCCCTTGAAGACCCCGAAACCGATTGCGAAGAACCCTAACAGGATCGATCGAACCGCCTCAATGTGACGTACACTACAAAAACCTTAAAGAACCTTTAGATCGATCGCTCCAAAGTCAATTTATGAAACGTCGTAAATTCGTCACCCAAGCCGGTATCGGAGCCGCCAGTGCCACCGCCCTCGCCGCCTGCACCCAAAGTTCCGGCCCCTCTGTCCAAGCGGGATCGCTACCTCGCATCGACTGGCGTATGGCAACCAGTTGGCCGCCGTCTCTCGATACCATTTACGGCGGTGCCGATACCGTCTGTCGCCGCGTCAGCGAAATGACAGACGGACGCTTTACCATCACCCCCTACGCCGCCGGAGAACTGGTTCCCGCCTTGCAAGTTCTCGACGCAGTTCAATCCGGTTCCGTCGAATGCGGCCATTCCGCCAGTTACTATTACATCGGCAAAAACCCCGCCTTGGGCTTCGCCACCGCCATGCCTTTCGGCTTGAACGCCCAGCAACAAAACGCATGGCTGTACGAAGCGGGCGGTTTGGAGATGATGCAGAAGATTTACGCCGATTTCAACGTCATCAACTTTCCCGCCGGAAATACCGGGACGCAGATGGGGGGATGGTTTAAAAAAGAGGTCAAAACCCTCAGGGATTTGAACGGGTTAAAAATGCGAATTCCCGGTTTGGGGGGCAAAATCATGTCAGAATTGGGGGTCAACGTGCAGGTGTTGCCCGGTTCGGAGGTATTTTTAGCTTTAGAACGGGGTGCGATCGATGCAGCGGAGTGGGTCGGCCCCTATGACGATAAAAAATTGGGACTCCACGAAGCAGCGCAATACTATTACTATCCCGGTTGGTGGGAACCCGGTGCGACGCTAGAAGTGTTCGTGAATCGATCGCAGTGGGATCGCTTACCGAAAGAGTATCAAGAGGTGTTCAAAACGGCGACGGTGGAAGCCAATATGACGATGTTGGCGCAGTACGACACCCTGAACGGTCAGGCGTTAGCTGACTTAGTAGACGGCGGCACGATTTTAACGGCATACAGTCGAGAAATTATGACGGAAGCGAAGAAAGTCGCCTTCGATTTGTACGAACAAAATGCCATCGAAAACGCAACGTTTAAGGAAGTTTACGACAATTGGAACGCCTTCCGCGAAGCGGTTTACCGTTGGAACAGCATCAATGAATTGAGTTTCGCTCAATTCAGTTACGGCAATTAATACAGCGAACAGTTTCTCACCATCCCATCATCTCAACTCTCAGGCGATCGCGCGGGTTTTGCAATTACTGTTAATGCCTCGCTTTCCTGTTGCGCTTGGGCGATTTGTTTCGGTCGTAAATAGAGGTTTTCCACTAACGCCGAAGCACCTGCAAACCAGGGCGGAACGATGAGCGCCCCGATAATTCCTAACACTTGAGCGCCGCCGAGAACGGATAAAAGCTGAAATAACGGGTGTACGCCGACGGAGGTTCCTACCAACAAAGGGTCGAGAACGTAGGTTTCTAAATTTTGGATGATGGCGAATAAAATTAACACCCATAATACTAACCAACCTCCTTGAGAAAGGGCGACGATTAAAGCAGGAATTGCCCCTAAAATTGGCCCCAAAAATGGGATTAAGTTGGTGACGCCCGCGATCGCACCCAAACCCAAGGCAAAATCTTGCAGCCCGAGAAGAGTCAATCCGGCGGCGGTGGCTACGGCCAAAATCGTCGAAACCAGCAGTCGCCCGCGAATGTAACCCCCCATCCGCTGGCTGACGATGGGCGTTTGCGCGGCGAGTCGGTCTTCCCAGGGTTGGGGAAACAGTTGCACGATGCTGCGAATCAGGGTTTTACTGTCGGCTACCATGTAGCCAGAAATAAACAAGGCCAGAATCAGGCTGAAGGCTGCCCCGAGAATGCCCCGCGTGATGCCGTAAGAGCGCAAAACAAGCTGTTGGGACGATCGAATAATCCAACCGGTAATCGATTGGGCGTCGAACAGTTCTAAAAGCAGTTCCGGCCGGGCGTCGGTGGCTTGCATTACTGTGGATTCGAGCAGAGTCAGCACGTCCTCGGAAAACTTGGGAAGTTGGCGGGCTAACCGTTCGATTTGGTCGAACACGGGCGGTCCGATAATCAAAACCACCCCAGTCACCACGGCAATTAAGCCAAAATAGGCGAAAATCGTGGCTAACCATCGCGGCAACCGCAACAGGCGCTCGCACAGATCGACTACTGGCACGATCGAGGCGGCGAGAACCACTGAAATCATCAAAACGACGATCAGGCTTTGGAGCTGCCACAGCAGGAATACCAGCAGCACCACCGCCGCAATCAACAAGATATTAGACAGAGAAAGTGAAATCGATCGCTGCATAATTTAAACGGTTGAACACGGCATCTGTAGGGGACGTGACTTGAAAAATCGGGTGTTGAACGCGAAACCGAGAACTCGCCACGTACCGCCCCCTCCTCACCCCATCACCTCATTACCCCCTCATCACCCCATCCTCACTCCGTCGCTCCGGCTTCTCGTAACAGTTGGGCGGCGCCGCGATTGTGATTGTATTCGGCAATGGAGAGGGCGGTATGTCCGCCTTGGTTTTTGATGTGGAGATCGACTCCTGTGTTGAGAAGTAGGCGCAGAGCGGCGAGGTTGCCGAAACGGGCAGCCCACATTAACGGGGTAGAGCCGGAGCGATCGGTGAGGTTGCAGTCTACTCCGGAATTTAACAAAACGGCGATCGCGTCGGTGTTGTTTTTTCTGGCAGCTAGATGTAGGGGGGTTTGGCCCTCCGAGTTGGCGATGTTAACGTTGGCCCCTCCTTCAACTAACAGGCGCACGGTTTCGAGATGGCCGCTGTGGATGGCAACGAAGAGCGGGGTTTCGCCTCGGTTGTCGGCGTCGAGGTTCGCGCCGCGATCGCGCAACAGACGCACGCTTTCAGCATGGCCGTGGAGGGCGGCCACCAATAAGGGCGTGTCGCCGAGCTGGTTTCGCCGTTCGATGGCCGCTTCCCGGTCGAGGAGATATTTGACCACTTCGGTTTGACCTTCTAACACTGCCCAGTTGAGGGCTGTATCTCCGTTGTCGTCTTCGATGTCTAACGTCGCGCCGGCCTCGAGAAGCGCTTTCACGAGGTCGAGATTTCCGTTCGCCGCCGCCGCCATCAGAGGCGTACTCCCGTCTCGGTTGTGGGTGTCGGGGTTCGCTCCAGCCGAGATTAAGGCTTTAACCAGGTCGAGATCTCCGGTATCGGTGGCCAGAGTTAAGGCGGTATCGCCGTCTTTGTCCGGGCGATCGACCGTCGCGCCTTTCGAGAGCAGCAGTTTCACGATACCCACATCCCCCCGCTGCGTGGCTTCGATTAAGACGGGGGAACCGTCCGGGGCTTCGGTATTGGGATCGGCACCAGCTTTGAGGAGGGTTTCAACGATGGGGGGGTAGCCGCGAGCGATCGCCAAATGCAGGGCGGTATCGCCGTCGCGATCGCGCACGTTGGGATCGCCACCGCCTTCAACCAGGGCGTGAACGATGGCTGTATCTCCTTTTAACGCTGCTGCCATTAACGCCGTACTGCCGTCTTCGTTGCGGGCGTTGGCGTTGGCGCCTTGGGCTAACAACAGGCTCGCGGTGTCCGTGCGATGGTTGGCCGCTGCCACCATGAGAGCGGTAATGCCAAAGACTTTGCGCGTGCGATCGATCTCAGCACCCGCCTCGATTAACAGTCGGGCGATTTCGCTAGCGCCCTGCTCGGCGGCCAGCATTAACGCCGTCGTCCCGTCGGCGTGGCTGGCGTTGGGGTCTGCCTCTTGTTTGAGTAGCTGTTTGACGCTCTCGATATCGCTGCCTTTGACTGCTTCGAGAAGCCGGGAAGTCAGGGGAGTGTAAGCCACGGGTGAAGCTCCTGTCGCAAATTCGTCTGAATAATGCCCGAAAAAAACTAGGACTACTGTACCCCGTCCGCGATCGCTCGATCGCGCTTTGAGACAAAAGTTGTAGGGTGCCTGACTTAAAAAATCCGGTGGCGAACCTCAGACCGAGAAATCCTCACCCACCGCCAACATACACCGCCAAGATACAGGGGGCTGAGGTTCTCAAGTCGAATCAAACGGAGAACTCGAGGAGAAGAAATTTTAAAAAAGTCAATATTTATATCGAGATTCTAGAGATGGCGATCGATCTCCTTGATTTCTCGGCAATATGGAAGTGGAGACGTTTACTGAAATTCAACGTCTCGATGGCCATTGCAGCGGAGGAATCGACGATGACCCAGGTATTTCAAGATCGCATCGAAGCGGGTCGAGTCCTCGCGTCCCGTCTCCAAGGTTACGCTGGCCGCGATGACGTTGTGGTGTTGGGTTTGCCCCGAGGGGGAATTCCTGTCGCCTTCCAAATCGCCTGCGAACTCAAAGCCCCTCTCGATGTCTGTTTGGTTCGCAAACTCGGCGTCCCCAACAACCCGGAACTGGCTATGGAGGCCATCGGCAGTTACGGCGATATCACCACCAACGAGAACGTCGTGCAGTCGCTTCAGGTGAATCAGGAAGAGTTTGAAGCTGTCGTCCACCGCGAACGTCAAGAGTTGGAACGTCGCGAAAAACGATATCGCGGCAACCGTCCGCCATTGGAGCTTCGTCAGAGAACGGTAATTCTCGTTGATGACGGCGTGGCGACGGGGGCGACGTTGATGGCGGCGATCGCTACCCTCAAACATCGCGATCCGGCGAAAATCGTCGTCGCGGTTCCCGTCGCCGCTCCAGTCGTCTGTCAGAAATTACGGGCAAAAGTGGACGAGTTGGTTTGCGTTTTGGAACCGGAACCGTTTAATTTTCTCGGGTTGTGGTACGCCGATTTTTCGCAAACGACGGATGATGAAGTCTGTTCCTTGCTCGACCTTGCCCGGTCTTACTGCCACTCTTCTGCTTCCAAATAGACGAACGATTCCTCGCTTTTTTTGACACTTTATATTTGTTTTATTGCCTTTTATTTTGATTTTTGTATTATCTCAAATTGATTTGGATTGGCGAAAAACAGTTTTTAAGCCATTAAAAACGAGGGGAAAAGCCGCTTTATTTTTTGTTGTCATATTAAAAAATCAGAGTTTTAACTGACACAAAAAATACAGAAAGGGGACATCTCAAAAATAAAATTGATTCGAGATAAGCTTCCGTATTCTATCGAGCGGCTGTTGGGTTCTACGGAAGTCCGCACAACCGACCCAGAGATTCATGTTTTTATAGGGAATCCGAATCTCAAATATCGGTTTTGACCAAGGGAAGCCATCCCTCCGCGAAGGGGGGTTGTGGTGAAGATTTCTTGAAACCTAGCTTATCGGAATAGGATGGAGTATTACATCCATTAAGATGAAGCGATTTCAGAAACCGAGTCTCTTGAAAAAGCGCGGTTTCCGAGGTTCGATCGCTCGCAGATACCCAATTTCTTAAAATTGGCGGAAGAGCCGAAAAACGGACGCGACTCAATCGTTTTCCCAAGTTTCGCAACCGAGTAAATCGATAATCGGATCGCGCAACAGGAAATCGTTGCGTTCGAGTTCCCGTTCGATGGTTTCCCATTCCCGTTGGGGAATGTACTGACATAACGTATAAATCGGCTGATGGCGGCCGAGAAGCCCCCGGGAGACGAGATCGCGAGCTTCCGCCACGATAACGTCGATGGAATAGCCAGTTGTGGTAATCATAGTGTGACCTCCTCCCGGACTTTTTACTTGTAAAATCTGCTTCCCTTTCTATTGTCCTTGGATTTCTCGAGCTTGGGAAACCGCCTTCACACTCTGTAACCTCCCTTACGGTTGCGATGTCGTTTCTTCTGGAGGGGTTTCCGACGTTGTTCCCTCCTCGGTTTCCGGCGTGGTTTCGTCAGGCGTGGTCTCGTCAGGCGTGGTCTCGTCCAAAGTCGGGTCTGCTGGCGTGGCGTCTTCTGTCGGAGACGGCGTTAACCCCGGAATCGGCGATCGCGTCCCCGAAGTCGGCGGCGTCGTCGGCGTCACCTCGAAGGGACTGCGACGTTGTTGGTTGCGTTCTAGCGGTTCCGTCTGACTCGGACGCACCCCCAACGACACGCGATCGCCCCCGATGGAGCGCAACAAATCCATCACCTGCAATACATCATCGTACTGCGCCATCGGATGGCCGTAAATCACTACCGATCCCCTAGGATTGGCTTGCAAATAATTTTCCAGCCGTTGGGGGAGTTCCTCAAACGTCACCGCATCCCGGTTGACGAAAATGCGGCCGATGGGATCGATACTGACGCGAAAACTTTCCGCCAGTTGCGTTTGTCCCGTACTGGCTTGGGGGAGGTTTTGAGAAATCGCCTGTTGGCGACTCAATCCCACCGCTCCCAAAATAAAGAACGTCAAAATACAAAAGATGACGTCCATCAAGGGAATAATTTCGATGCGAACGTCGTCGCCAGAAGAGTCGAGATGGATTTTCATGATGTCGTGAAGGTCGAGGTGGTGAGGGTCGAGAAGGCTCGAAAAGGTCACGCAATTCGATCGAACCGGACTGAGTCGGAGTTGCAGAACCCCCTATCGATCGCCGACGGCTTCAGAATCTTTCGACTTCTCAGACTCTTGAGAATCTGGGGAATCTTTCGACGCCTCAGACTCTTCAGAGGCTTTCGTATCCGAGGCGTCTCCATCCTGGGCGTTTCGATCGACCTTTTGCAACCAAAACTGACGATAGCGTAATTCCAATTCGTTCCCGCTGCGGCGAAACAGCTTCGCCTGGTTGAACACAAACGCTTGAAACAATCGGTAAAAGGCCAAACTGACGATGGCCACGATCAACCCCGTCGCCGTACTGATGAGAGATTCGCCGATTCCCAGCGTGACCCCGCTGGTGGCGGTGGTTCCCAAATCGCTGATGCTGAGCGATCCCAAAGACTCGATCAATCCCAACACCGTCCCCAACAACCCCAACAGCGGCGCGATGGCGATGACCCCTTCGAGGATTTTATCCCCCCGCCGCATATTGGCCAGTTCCTCGTCAGCAGCGGATTCCAACGCCAGTTTAAAAAGTTCCGGGTCGGCCTCGTGCAGCTTCAACGGGGCGTATAAAAACCGTCCGATGGGGCGATTGCGGGCTTGACGGGCGATTTCTTCCGCGAGTCCCCAATCCCGTTTGGCGCGGTCTAACACGCGATCGACCAACTCCCGTTCCTTCCGTAAAACGCGACTCCAAAACCACAATCGCTCCACCACCGTCGCGACAGAGAGAACGGACAGAACCAGCAGCGGAATCATCGCAACTCCGCCTTTGTCGAACAGTTCTACAATATTCACCCGCTATACTTTCCTCCGAATCGATCGACAAACCGGATCTCGCAGCGCGATCGGGCTTGTTCCACGCCGTCACTGCTGTATTGCTTGAGATTGTACCGAATCTCGAAGCCGACATTCTCAAAGCCGACATTCTCAAAGCCGACATTTCGTACCCTTGTCGCTTACGATCGAGAAAGGTCGATCGCCAGGTGTCGGTACGACCGTCAACCGTAAGGAGCAGGAGATGTTTGGGGCGAAGTTGAGCCAACCCTTTTGGGAAAAGTTGCTCGAGTGGCGCGGCGTAGCTGTCGGCGGCTTGGGCGTTGGGGCGATCGTTTTAGGGTTGCGGGCGCTGGGTTGGTTGCAACCCCTCGAATGGGGCGCTTACGATAAAATGTTCCTCTTGCGTCCTCCAGAACCTCCCGACGATCGCATCACCATCGTGGGACTGAAGGAAGCAGACATCGAAGCCTTGGGTTCTCCCATCTCCGATGAAGACCTCGCCACCCTCATCGAAACCCTCTCTGAATTCGAACCCAGAGCGATCGGTCTCGACTTTTATCGCAACGTTCCCGTCGAACCCGGTTACGATCGCCTCGTGGAAATCTTCGAGTCCACCCCCAACCTCTTCGGAATCGAAAAAAAAGTCGCCGACGATCGCGGCCAAGCCATCGGTCCGCCCCCAGTTCTGGCTGAAAACAACCGCGTAGCCGTCAACGACGTAACCCTTGACGCCGACGGCAACTTACGGCGCGGTTTGCTCTTCCTCACCGACGAAAACGGCGTCAATCACTCGAGTTTGGGACTCGTCCTCGCCTGGTTGTACCTCGAAGCCGAACCCAACTTCGACCCCGCCGCCCAAACCCACCCGGAATACTTGCAATTGGGTCCGGCAGTTTTCGTTCCCTTTGAAGCCAACGATGGCGGCTACGTGCGGGCCGACGCAGGAGGTTATCAAATTCTCTTGAATTTTCGCGGACCTTCAGGAAGTTTCGCCACCGTCTCCGTCTCCGACGTTCTCGAAGGCAACGCAGACGGCGACCTGTTCCGCGATCGCGTCGTCCTCATCGGCCCCCTCGCCCCGAGTCTCAACGACTTTTTCTATACCCCCTACAGTCACAGTCTCTTTCCCGATTTCTTCACCTCCCCGGACGAAACGGCCGGCGTGGAAGTACAAGCCCACTTAACCAGTCAAATTCTCAGTTCCGCCCTCGACGGCCGCCCCCTCATTCGCGTCTGGCCCGAACCTCTCGAGACGCTGTGGATTCTCGCCTGGTCTCTGTGGGGGGGCGTGGTGGTTTGGACGCTGCGCCAACAGCGTTGGATGGTCTTTGCCCTCATGGGTTCGGGTCTCCTGTTGGGGGGCATCGCTTACGGGGCGTTTCTGCTGGGGTGGTGGATTCCCATCGCGCCGCCGCTGTTGGGCATTGTAGGATCGTCGGTGGCCTTGACCAGTTATATCGCCCATCTCGAACGCCAAGACCGACAGTTGATGATGCACTTGTTCGGTCGTCACGTCACTTCCACCGTCGCCGAGGAAATTTGGCGACAGCGCCATCAAATCCTACAGGAAGGGCGCTTGGTGGGACAAAAAGCCACGGCCACGGTACTGTTTACGGATATTAAAAATTTCAGTACCTTAGCTGAGGAAATCGACGCCGAACCCTTGATGCGATGGCTCAACGAGTACATGGAAGGTATGGCAGAAGTGGTTCTCGAACACCACGGCGCGATCGATAAGTTTATCGGCGATTCGGTGATGGCGGTGTTTGGGGTTCCCCTACTGCGGGAGTCGGAAGCCGAAATCGCCGCCGACGCGGTGGCGGCGGTGCGTTGCGCAGTGCGGATGGGGCAGAAGTTGCGGGAACTCAACCAACGCTGGAAACGCAGCGGACAACCGATTATTTCCATGCGCGTCGGTATCGCCACCGGGCCGCTGGTGGTGGGGAGTTTGGGCAGTTCCCAACGGGAGGATTATACGATTATCGGCGATAGCGTCAACGTGGCCGCCCGGTTAGAAAGTTTCGATAAGGAACTCGACGGGGGGATCTGTCGCATCCTCATCGGTGAATCTACTTATCGCTACGTCCAAGGACAGTTTTCGATTCAACTCCTCGGCAGCGCCTTGCTTAAAGGGCGACAGAAACCCGTCAAAATTTATCAAGTGATGTGGGAAGCATCCAACCCACCCCAGACTCACCCCCTCAAACAAATTCCGTAAAATTTCGGATAGCGATGGAAAAATAGCGTATGTTAGGCTGGGGCAAAACCCTTACATTAACCATTAAACAAATATCTCGGTGCATCTTATCGCATTGATTCGGTTTTTGGGTTAACCTTGGCGCCCTTTCCTAACCTTTGTTCGCGAAAGCGCTCTTTGCGATTTCCTCGTTGGAGCAAAAAAAACGATGTTACATCTCGGTAAAGTTTTGACCGTGGCCACAGGTACGGCGGCGTTGACGCTGACACAGGCGTTTGCCGTGACGACGCCTGCGATCGATTCCCTGTTGTCCTCGGAGTCGCTGCGGGTCTTGGCAACGGCACAAGCCTCGCCGATTACCTACGTTCCCCCCAACCGCGGCCAGCCCCGTCAAACGCAAGGTACGGGATCTCGTGGCTGCGAAGATACGGCGGAGTCGATCGATCTCTCGTTACTCGCCCCGAGTAACCATACGGGATTGACGGTTTCAGCCCGTCCTACCTTCTATTGGCATTTGGAAAATGCCGTGTCCGTTCCCGTCGAGTTTACCCTCGTCGAAGACGACAACCCCGATCCCGTTTATGTCAAACGTTTCGAGAACAGCCCGGCCGGTGTGACGGGGGTTTCGTTACCCGAAGGTCGCGAACTCGAGGAAGGGAAAACCTACCGCTGGACGGTATCGGTGGTGTGTAATCCCCAACGGCGATCGAGCGATGTCTTCGCGCAAAGCTGGATCGAACGGGTCTCCCCTTCGGCTGCGTTGAACGCCAGTCTCGCCGCCGCCACGACCGAACAAGAAACCGCTCAAGCCTACGCACAAGCGGGGATTTGGTACGATGCCCTGTCGGTGTTAAACAGCGACGACGCTCGTTTGGAAGTGGTGCGATCGGAACGGTTAGCCGCTGCCAACAGCCCGGAATAAGCGGCTCGGCGAATCTAACTTAAATAACCCAGAATTTTTCAAGCCAATCTAACTCAACTCATCTAACCCAGGCAAGTTCGTAGATTTCCTCGCCAGACCCTCTGTATCGGGGGCTGGCAGCTCGATCCCCGGCATCTCCAAGATGCCGGGGATCTGTCAATTGGGAATTCTCTTCGTGGGAGTCTCAAGGATGAATGTCGAGGTTGAGAACGTAACGCCCCAATTGCAGTTTTCCCGTCCAGAGTTCGTATTCTAGGCGCAGATGTTCCGGAAGCGGATACCCCGACAGTTCCAAATGACGAGTGTAATTTCGCAGTCGCATTTGACCGGGAGACTCGACGCCCTCACCGCGCAACCAATACCGACTGATACCGTACATTCCCCGTTCCCAAAGATGGCGATAGCTTAAATTTCCCTGTCCTTGCATCGTTGCGATGGCGCGAGAGGGGGAAATTTCAAACCACAGCAACCGCGACGATGCCGCGTCCGATGCGGCGGGACGGTCTTCTGTGTCGGGTTCCCAGCCGAGAACCGCCGGTTCGTTGAGAAGTAGATGAAACCGTTGTCGATCTTTTTGATATAACGTCGCCGTGGTTTCAACAACCGACCACACGGGTAAATCGGTCGAAATCAGCGACAGACACGCAGGCTTGCGGTGGGTCAGCATACGGGGTAAAGGTGTAGAAGCGGACGCAAACAGTCGATCGAGGGCAATCTCAAGGGTGTAAAATCGGTTCCACTTGAATGCTTGTGAAGTGGAATCTATGTCTTCCCCCATCGTAACAGTCGAAATCGATCGCGATCGTCAAGATTTGGTTATCAAACCGCCGCCGTCTGGTGTCGGACTCCACGGAAAACTCCGCGTTCCTGGGGATAAGTCGATTTCTCACCGCGCCTTGATGCTGGGGGCGATCGCCGAAGGAGAAACGCAAATTCGCGGTTTACTTCTCGGGGACGATCCCCGCAGTACCGCCGACTGTTTTCGGGCGATGGGGGCGCAAATTTCTGACCTCAACCAAGACATCGTTTTAGTGCGGGGATTGGGAATTGGAAACCTACAGGAACCCGCCGATATTTTGAACGCCGGAAACTCGGGGACGACGCTGCGGTTAATGTTGGGATTGTTAGCCTCTCAACCGGGTCGTTTTTTTGCAGTGACGGGGGATAAATCCCTGCGATCGCGCCCCATGTCTCGCGTCGTCACGCCTTTGGAAAAAATGGGGGCGACAATTTGGGGACGAGACGGCGGAAAACTGGCACCTTTGGCGGTGAACGGACGCCAACTCAACCCCTGTCACTATCATTCTCCCGTCGCCTCAGCCCAGGTGAAATCCTGCGTGTTGCTGGCGGGGTTGAGTGTGGAAGGACAAACCACGGTCACGGAACCCGCCTTGTCCCGCGACCACAGCGAACGGATGTTACGGGCTTTTGGGGCAGATATCGCCGTGGATGCGGACAGCCACAGCGTCACGGTGACGGGGCCGGCGAAATTGACGGGTCAAACGGTGGTGGTTCCGGGGGATATCAGTTCGGCGGCGTTTTGGATTGTGGCGGCGGCCATCGTTCCGGGGTCGGAGTTGGTGGTGGAAAACGTTGGCGTCAATCCCACGAGAACGGGGGTTTTGGAAATTCTCGATCGCATGGAAGCTGACATTACTTTGGAAAACCAACGGGAAATCGCCGGGGAACCCGTGGCGGACTTGCGGGTGAAATCGAGTCGTCTGAAAGGCTGCGAGATTTCCGGCGACGTGATTCCCCGACTCATCGACGAAATCCCCATCTTGGCGGTGGCGGCGACGGTAGCCCAGGGAACGACGGTGATTCGCGATGCGGCGGAATTGCGGGTGAAAGAGAGCGATCGCTTGGCGGCGATGGCGGCGGAACTGACGAAAATGGGCGCTAATGTCAGCGAACGTCCCGACGGCTTGGAAATCGTCGGCGGAACGGGGTTGACTGGGGCGGAAGTGGATAGTTATGACGACCACCGCGTGGCGATGAGTTTGGCGGTGGCGGCTTTGCTGGCGAAAACCTCCACCACGATTTATCGGGCGGAATCGGCCTCGATTTCTTATCCCAATTTTATCGACACGCTGCGACAGGTTATCGGAGACGAGGTTTAAGTTCATTCCGTTACCACAGGCTCGAAGCCTGTAACCGTCCTATCTGTACGCACGATCGCCCCGGCGGGGAACCTTCGATGGGGTTCCCCGTTTTTGCGTGCAGTTTTCGCGAAGCTGTTGAATTTCATTCTCAAAAAAAGACGGGCTTCGATCGAGGCGATCGCCCCCGCGATCGCACAGAACTCGCCGCCACCACTGCGTTCGAGCCAACTCAAACCTCTTTCAAATAGGAATTTCAGCCTTTTAGAAAATCTTAAATTTTCATAAAACTTGCAACGGTGTAGCAGCCGTTTTGAAAATTCTCCCCTATAATTGCATATAATTGTCAGTAAACCCTGTCACGGAAAACAGCATGGGTCGTTCCAAAACCAAAACCGGCTTTCGTCTCGAAGGACAGTTTCTCGGCGTCAAACGCAGCGACAAGGGGAAACCCAAGCAAATTCAACTGACGACTCCCGAGGGAACGGAAAGCATCAAACTGAGTAAATCCCTCCGTCGCGAGTTTCCCGTTCTCAAAGTCGGGGATTCGATCGCGATCGTCGGCCGCGAACGACACAACCGTAAAACCGGAAAAACCCAACGCAAAGCCAAGCAAATCCTAACGGTTTCAACTCCCGTCACCCTGACATCAGTTTCGCCGTCCGTCGCCTCAACTCCCGAAACCGCGAAACCCAAACCCGAGAAACCCAAAGGAAAAATCCTCGTCTGTCAAAAATCCAAATGTCGCAAACGGGGCGGAAAAGACGTTTATCACACCTTAGAACGCACCTTAGAAGAACACGGATTAGGCGAATCCGTGAAAGTTTGCGCCACCGGCTGCTTAAAACGCTGTAAAGCTGCCCCGAACGCCGTCGTGCTTCCCGATAAAGCCCGTTACGGCAAATTAAGTCCCGAAGACGTTCCGGCTTGCGTGCGCAAACACTTTGCGATCGCCTCTTGAGAAGGCGATTCTCAAGAGGAACGAAAAATTGCGATGGAACGCCCTTCACAGACAGGGGATTTCCATTGAATCTCTGACGGCGTTCGAGCCACTTTTAAACACCCCTTAAATTCGCTTAAAACCGGGTTTCTTGAAGCAACCCGGTTTTTTAACCGGTTTTTTAAAAATTGGGAGTCAGAAACCCCAAAATCACACCGCCAAAAACTTCTGAATTACGTCTCGACTCAACTCGCTAGTATCTCCCGAGGCGACGATTCCCCCTTTCTGCATGGCATAATAGCGATCGGCTTGGCGCACGAAATGCAAATGTTGTTCCACTAACAACACCGAAATTCCGGTTTCTTCAATAATACGACGCACCGCCGCTTCAATCTCCAAAATAATCGAGGGTTGAATTCCCTCCGTCGGTTCGTCTAACACCAGAAGTTTCGGTTCTCCCACCAACGCGCGGGCGATCGCTAACTGCTGTTGCTGTCCGCCACTCAAATCGCCTCCCATACGCCCCAACATGGTTTTCAGAACCGGGAACAACTCGAAAATCGACTCGGGAATCGTGGCGTTGCGTCGTTTCCCGGGACGGGCTTCTAATCCCAGTAACAGATTTTCTTTCACCGTCACGCGAGGAATAATTTCTCGTCCTTGAGGAACGTAGCCAATTCCCAATCTCGCCCGTTTGTCCGGGGAAAGATCGTTAATAGGAGAGTCCATCAATGCGATCGCGCCCGTTCTCGGTTTCAACAACCCGACAATGGTCTTCAACAGGGTGGTTTTTCCCACACCATTTCGACCGATGAGACAAACCATTTGTCCGCAAGGAACGCTCAAATCGACATTTCGCAAAATATGACTTTCGCCGTAGTAAACATTCAATCCCGACACCCGCAACATTAAATCGGACGCCGTAACGGGGGGCTTCAGAGTTGCGTTCGTCATGCAGCTTCTTCCTCTTGTTGTCCCAAATACACTTCAATCACGCGAGGATCTTGTTGAACCTCGTCCATACTCCCTTCGCACAGCAGCGATCCTTGGTGTAAAACACTAACCGTTCGGGCGATTTGTCGGACGAATTCCATATCGTGTTCGATGACGACAATGGAATGACTTTCCGCCAACGCCAACAGAAGATTTCCCACGTTTTCCGTTTCTTCGTCCGTCAAACCCGCCACCGGTTCGTCCACCAACAGCAAATCCGGCGATTGCGCCACCAACATCCCGATTTCCAACCGTTGTTTTTCCCCGTGAGACAGCAACGCCGCCTGTAACTCTGCTTTCGGCGTCAAACCGATAGTTTCGAGAAGTCCGTTGACGGTACGGCGATCGATTTTCGATGCTTTTCCAAATAAAGTGTGAAACACCCCTTTTTGGCGGTTACAGGCCAGGTCGAGATTTTCTCGAACCGTCAAGTTCAGATAAACGCGGGGAGTTTGAAATTTGCGTCCGATTCCCATGCGGGCGATTTGGTGTTCGTTATAGGGACGCAAGTTTTGTCCTTTGAAATAAACTTGTCCTTCGGTGGGTTTGACTTTTCCTGTAATCACGTCTAGAAACGTGGTTTTTCCCGCCCCGTTAGGACCGATAACGACCCGCAACTCGCCGACCTTCATACTAAACGTGAGGTTGTTGAGGGCTTTAAAGCCGTCGAAACTGACGGTGAGATTGTTGATTTCTAGAATTTTGGCGGCGGTTTGTTCTGACATAGCTCGTTTCGAGGAATTTTAACGCTCGAAGTTAACGCTCGATTTCTTCCCGTTCCTGTTGAATTTCTGGGTCTTTTTCAAGAGCCGGATAGGTAATGAGTTGTTCCTGTAATCCTAGGAGCGATCGCACCTTGGGAATTACCCAATCTCGCGCCCAGCCGAAGAGTCCGTTAGGAAGAACGGTAACGACTAATAGGAATAACGCCCCTTGGAAAAACAACCACACTTCCGGAAACTGTTCGCTGAGAAAAGTTTGTCCCAACCGCACTAACAGGGTGCCAATAATCGCACCAATGAGGGTCGATCGACCGCCTACAGCGACCCAAATCACCATTTCGATCGAAAACGCCACTTCCATCACACTGGGGGTAATAATGCCCGTTTGCACGGTGTATAACGCCCCGGAAATTCCCGCGATCGCCCCCGAAATACCAAAGACCAACACCTTATATCCCGTGGGGTCGTATCCCGTAAATCTCACCCGAGTTTCGTCGTCGCGAATCGCAACGAGCAACCGTCCGAACCGCCCCGTCGTCAACCATCGACAGAGGAAATAGACCAATACCAACCCCAACACAGATAGTTCGTAAAACGCCAATTGTGCGCCCTCTGACCCGGCTAAAACGCCAAAAAGGGTTTCCGTGTCGGTTTTGAGTCCGTTCGTGCCGTTAATGAGCTTTTGCTGCCCGTTAAAAAAGTTAAAAAAGACCAGCAATGCCGCTTGCGTCAAAATAGAGAAATAGACCCCTTTAATGCGGTTGCGAAAGACCAAATAGCCCAACAATCCCGCGACGATTGCAGGAATCGTAAAAATAGCCAAAACGGTAAACGGAAAAGAATAAAACGGTTGCCAAAACCACGGTAATTCCGTCACGCCGTAGAGGGTGAAAAATTCTGGAATTTGTCCCTCGGGCAGTTGCAGTTTCAAGTGCATGGCTAAAGCGTAGCCGCCCAGGGCGAAGAAGATACCATGTCCCAAACTCAGGAGTCCGGTATATCCCCAAATTAAATCGATGCCCAAGGCGACGATGGATAAAGCAACAAACCGCCCTAAAAGTTTCAATCGAAATGCTGGAAGTAAGGCGGGCATAACGAGGGCAAAGACTAACGCCAAACCGAGGGCGATCGCCAATTCGATAATTTGTCGTTTTTTCTGTTGTTGTCGCTTGGCAAAATTGCCGACTTCCGCGTTCATTGTGAATACCTAGACAGCCTGGGTTTTTTTCGGTTCAGAGATTGCTGGATAGTCCGCTCGAAAGTCAACTCAAGAAAACGAGAGACTTTCGAGTTTCATCAAAGCTCTGCGGTGCGTCCTTTTTGTGGAAATATCCCCGAAGGTTTGACCTGTAAAAAGGCAATAATCAACGCAAACACCATCACTTTCGCCATACTGGTGTTAGCAAAAAACGTAAAGAAATCCGTCAACATTTGCAGTGAATCGCTGTTGGCAAACAACAGCGCCAAGGTTCCCGAACCAATTAAATAGGTGACGATTCCGATGGCTAACGCGGCGATAACAGTTCCCAACAAGTTACCGACGCCGCCGACAACCACCACCATAAACACATCGACAATGTAATTTTGCCCCGTATTCGGACCGACCGAACCGAGTAAAGTAATGGCACATCCGGCGATTCCCGCTAACCCGGAACCAATCGCAAACGTCAGAGCGTCTACAGTATCAGTTGGAATTCCCAAACAGGCGCTCATCTGCCGATTTTGCGTCACCGCACGAATGCGCAAACCCCAAATCGATCGATTCAAAAACCAGTAAATCCCCAGCAAACACAGCACCGTTAAAACGATGATAAAAATCCGCGAATAGGGAAGTTGGTAAATCCCCACGGACAACCCACCTCGCAACCAAGCCGGAGGCGTAACATCGACGTTGCGGGCGCTAAACCAGGGCTGGGTCAGGAATTCTACACCAGTGTTCGACACCAACACCCCCACCGCCGCAGAAATAGCTAACGAAAGTGGAAGCAAAGCAGAAATAGTGGCGGTACGAATGCGCTCCCAATCAGTACGTTTGCGAAGGAACCAAAGTCCGCCAAAAAACAACAGACAAAATAAAACAATTCCCAGGACTAAGACCCAATTCACGCTGCGGACGAACTGACGCAAAATCAGACTGATTCCCCAGGTGGCCAGTAGCGTTTCGAGAGGGCGTCCGTAAAGGAAGCGAATGACACCCCGTTCGAGGATTAATCCGGCGATGGCGGAGACGATAAACGCCACGGGAAGCGCCACGAAAATATAAACACTAAACGCACCTTCGCCGAAGCCTTGAAAAATATTTTGAACCACAAAAGTGGCGTAAGCCCCAAGCATCATTAATTCGCCGTGGGCGAGGTTTATCACCCCCATCAAACCGAAGACGATGGCGAGTCCCAAGGCGGCGAGTAACAATACGGAACCGATGCTGAAACCGTTAAATATACCAACTGCAAGTTCTAGCATTTTTGAGAAACTAGATTTAATTTAGATTAAGGCTTGTTTCTCCTTACATGAGGATTTAAAAAGGAGAAATAAGACCCAGCAACAAGAAAATCCTTAATGCGACCAACGTCTAAATACCGGGTGTTTTTTGAAGACTTGGAAAATCAACATCTCTCCAGATCCCTGGCATCTCCAAGATGCCGGGGATCTCACCGATGCCGAGGATCTCATAGGATCTCAAACGCTATTTTCAAGACCTTGAGAATCCGAAAGCTGAAGGATTCAAGATACCCGATTTCCCAAACGGTCCATTTAGACCACTTGGAGATTCAGCCGACAGACCAAGACGGTTAGACCTCTTCCGCTTTGAATTTCTCCCCTTTGCTGGGGTCAGACCAATCGCAGGCGTACCCCTTAGTCGCCGGGACGTACTGGTTCCAGGCTTGCGGGGCGACGGGTTGGTCGGTAGACCAGACGATATCGAACAAGCCGTCATCGCGAACTTGACCGATGCGAACCGTCTTCGAGAGGTGGTGGTTGGGGTTGACCGTCACCAGTCCTTCAGGGGCTTGGAACGCTTGACCGATGGCGGCTTGACGTACCGCTTCCAGGTCGGTGGTTCCCGCTTGTTCGACGGCTTGTTTCCACAGGTAGACCATGATATAAGCCGCTTCCATGGGGTCGTTGGTCACGCGGTCTTCGCCGTATTCGGCTTTGAAGGCTTTCACCCATTCCTCGTTTTCGGGGGTCTCGACGGTTTGGAAATAGTTCCAAGCGGCGTAATGACCGATGAGGAAATCTTTCCCGATTTGTCGCACTTCTTCTTCGGCGATACTGACGGACATCACGGGATATTTGTCCGGCGTCAGACCCGCCCCTTGCATTTGTTTGAAGAAAGCAACGTTACTGTCACCGTTGAGGGTGTTGAAAATTACGCCGCCGTCGGGAAGAGCTTGTTGAATTTTGGTGATAATCGGGGTAACTTCCGTACTGCCTAACGGAAGGTAGTCTTCTCCGACGGTGTTTCCGCCTTCAGCTTTCAGTTGTTCTTTAATGACGGTGTTGGCGGTGCGGGGGAAAACGTAGTCCGACCCGATGAGGAAGAAGTCCGTTCCTTTATTTTCGAGGAGCCACGTTACCGCCGGTTCGATTTGTTGGTTAGGTGCGGCTCCCGTGTAGAAAATGTTTTTCGAGCATTCTTGTCCTTCGTATTGAACGGGATACCACAGCATATGGTCTTTCGACTCGAAAACGTCTTTGACCGCTTTACGACTGGCAGAAGTCCAACATCCGAAAACTACCGCCACTTGGTCTTGGTCGATCAGTTTTTCCGCTTTTTCGGCAAATGTCGGCCAGTCGGAAGCACCGTCTTCGACAACTGCTTCGATTTGTTTGCCGAGAACGCCCCCGGCTTCGTTAATTTCTTTAATGGCGAGTTTTTCAGCTTCGACGACGGTGGTTTCGCTGATGGCCATCGTGCCGCTGAGGGAGTGGAGAATGCCGACTTTAATGGTGTCGCCATTTTCGCCCCCTGCTGCGCCACCGTTGCCGGCCTCCGTTCCGGTTTCCGGAGAGGTGCTACAGGCTTTTAACAGCAAGCTCGTTCCGAACGCAGCAGAGCCGTAGAGGAGAAATTTACGCCGACCTAACCCATTGCTCATAGTTAATTCTGTGAAAAAAGTTAAATTCGTTAAGCAGGGCAAACGCTCGAAACGAGAGACTTTTCTAGAAAAAATATAGAGACGAGAAAAGACCCTCGGAACGCTCCAAGATTTGGCAGCGTTCGCGAGGTGCGATGTGGCATCATCTCAGATCGAGCGCAGTAGGAAATTATTGAAAAAAACCGTAACAAGAACGCCCTTTCGCTGATGTATCCTAGAGGAATTTAAAGGTAGTAATTGTAACGAGGACTACAAAAAACGTTTTGTCCGGTGGGGATTGCGGGAAAGGTACGATCGCCCTTGCGATCCCTGCGATCGCTGGCTGAAAAGTCTTCTGACGGCGATCGCTCGATTTATCTCGATCGATAGAGTCGTGGACGGGATGGAGTTGAGTAGGTTAGCAATAGGCTGCCCGATCCCAACGCGATCGCCATTGTTGCCAATTCTTGTAACGATCGCTGAAGGAGAACGCGCCGCGATCGCCCGACAAGACTCCCGAAACCGATTATTATGAGTTCGACGACCTCTCCCCAACCCGAACACCGTCTCGCCCTGTCTCAAACCGTCCGCGACAAAGCCAAAACCTTACGAATTACAGGATGGATTAGTTTTTGGCTGCAACTGTTCGCCACCTTCGCCATCGTGTTATCTCTGATTTTCGCCGTCACCGGCCGCGGGGTGGCTGACGAGTCGAACCCCGGTATCGGAATGGGGATGTTTCTGGCGACCCTTGGCGGGGTCGGGGCTGCGTTTTGCGTCGTCTTATCCTTTCGCTTCGCCCGCGTCGGAAAACGACTTCTCGATCCCCGCGTCGATCGCAACCCCAAAAAATCGAATACTGTAAGATGGTTGAAAATCGGGGCAATTGTCGGCGTCGTCGGTGCGATCGTCACCCTTCTCGGGGCTGGAATCACCGCCAGCGTTCTCGTGGCCAAAACCATTTCTCAACCCCCCGGCACCACCTTAACCCAAGCCAGCCACGCCGTCCGCGCCCTAGACGCCCTGGTGATGGTGGCCAACCTCAACGGAATCGCCGCCCACTTCATCGGCACCCTAGAAGCCATCTGGCTCTTCTACCGCATCGGCAACCCCGACGACCTCGGCCTCACTTAATTTTTGCCCAAACAAACAAGCGAGCAGTAAGTCTTACTGCTCGCTGTAAAATACCCCCAGGGGAATTCGAATCCCCGTCGCCTCCGTGAAAGGGAGGTGTCCTAGGCCTCTAGACGATGGGGGCAGGTATTTTGGTAGCTGCTCGAGCTGTCTTGCCTCGCGGCTTGATTGCTCAAGCGTTTACCAATATAGCTGTGATTTCTCGGGCTGTCAACCCCCTCTCCCCAATTTTTTTGAGGGCAGCGGCAAAGCACCTCATACTCCATTCTTGGCCGAGAAGCGGAGTTTAAAGAAGTCTTCAACACAGGGGTACATCCCCCTTAGCCCCTCTTGGAAAGGGGGGTTGAGGAGTGTCAGGTTTGGCCAAACGGCTGTTTGAGAAAAGGATGGAATATGGAAGAGCCGATCTCGCATTGGCTAAATTCCCGTCACGAGGATGAGGGAACAGGTCAGAACGGTGAAGAGAGTCCATGCGGTGCGCCGGGAGAAATTTCAGGAACGACAAACATCAAATAGAAGAATCGCTGCGTTATCGCAATCTAATCTCTCGGATTTTATTGGGCGTTCGCTCGAACTTTCCAGAGGTTCAGAGACTCCGGCTTGACGCGATCGAGCTGATAGCTTTTTTTGAGATTTTCAAGAAAATAATCTGAGGGATTGAAGACAAGAATATTTTTAAAATTGTCTGGTATTTGATAATGTGAACTGTTTTTTTTGGAAAACAGCAAAAGTTTTTCTTGAGGTTTTAAGTAATAACTTATAGCTATTAATTTGCCTCGATTGTTGTTATCTATTCTAGAGACGAGTAACGAATTATTTTGTTGATTAATATACTGAGCAGCTTGCCAATGGTGATAAGCATTTCCTTTATTCCACCAGGAAGCCGCTTGACTGTACTTCAGACAGGATGCAAACCCAGAAATTAGGATAAAGCTCAAAACAAGCTTCCAAATCGTGGGATTTTTAGGAAAAGCATAAGCGAAAGCATAAGCGAGTACTAAATTAATAGAAATCAAAAACGGAATTTGATAGCGAATAATTCCTGAGAGAGCGTATCCAGCACTGAGAAAGGGTAGAATATTCAGTGCCATAAAAACGATAGTAATCGCGCCAATCAGTTTTCGAGAAGATTGAGGACTCTTTTTCCAGAACACCCAAAAAGACCACAGGATTATAATAACAAAAATACGACTGTTAACATTCAAGAGGCTTCCCGTCTGTCCGACGTAAGAACCATTATCAAAAACAACCGTCAAAACACTTCCCAGCCAAGTTTGTATTTGCTGGATAATCCCTAGAGGCTGTTTCATCCAGTTCGTCGCACTTTGAACCGTTGTTATTTTGAGGATAATTATTAAAATCCAGGGAGAAAATAACAGGAGAGAAATTCCCGAAGCGATCGCAAACTTTTTAACAGTGTCTAAGGGTTTCCAGCCTTTGTACCAACCGACATAAATTCCGTGAGCGGCGAACAGAAGAACAGAGAAAAGATGAGCGTAAAGCGACGCCGCCATTGCGAGAGCGTAAAAACACCAATTTTTCCAATTCGCATGCTTTATCGCTCTCAATAACAGAACACTCGATAGCAGAATGGTCAGCGTCCAAAGGCTGTAGTTTCGCGCTTCTTGGGCGTAAATGACATGAAACGGAGAGACGGCCATCAACGCCACGGCAAGACTGGCACTGGTAGAAGAAGCAAACAGTTCCATGGCCAACCAATACAGCGCAGGCAAACACAACAGACTTAAAAAGGCGGAAAAACTGCGAAGGCTTGCGATCGCATCGCCGAAAAGTTGCGCCCAAAACCTCACCAAAACATAGTAAAGCGGCGTAACGTGGGGGTCGAAAGCAGAAGATTTTAAGGTGTCGATAACCGTTGTTTCAGATCGATTTCCCACGTACTTCTGTATGTCGGCGGCCGAAACCACCTGACCGTTAAACACATTGTCGTTCAGTTCGGCAGAAGAGGTTCCGGAAATGCGTAACGACGTATAAGCTTCGTCGTGCCAGTACACCTTACGATCGAGATGTAAGAAGCGAAAGCCCATCCCCAAAACCAGGAGTAACACCAACCACACACGCAACCACTTCGGAGGCAAACAGGTTTTGGGAATCATCGCTTATTTACCCTATTGGGATACTGAATTTTTAACGCAAGCGTTCGATGGGTTCGTGTTTGGGATCGAGAATTTTTTGTCCGCCTTTGGCAAATTTTACCGCCATAGCAATTTTCGGGGCTTTGCCAAAAACCATCGTCACTTCACCCGTCCCAAAATGAGCGTGAACGACGCGATCGCCCACTTTCCAATCCTTCGTCAACAGGGCGGTATTTCCGGAAGATTTTACCACTTTTCCTCGACGCTTGGCGTTAACAGTATTTCCCACCAAAAACTCCGGCGGTAACTCGTCCAAAAACTGCGAGGGTAACGCCGTTTGATACGACCCCCACAAACTGCGATTCAAGGCATGAGTAATAAACAGTTGTTCTTGCGCCCGCGTAATGCCAACGTAACAGAGTCGCCGCTCTTCTTCCAACGCCCGAGGGTCGTTTTTGCTGCGGAAGTTGGGAAACAATCCTTCTTCCATCCCCACCACAAACACCACCGGAAACTCTAATCCTTTCGCTGAATGCAACGTCATTAACGACACCGCCGAATCCCCCTCCTTGAGATTGTCTAAATCCGAGGCGAGGGAAGCCGTCCCTAAAAAGCCTTCTAACGAGGGATCTTCGTTGTCGTCGGCGTATTGCGCCATTGCATTGTACAGCTCTTCGACGTTTTGTCGGCGGTTTTCGGCTTCGTCGGTACCTTCTTCTCTTAAGGCGTCGATATAACCCGAAGCGTTGGTGATGTTTTTAAACAGATCTGTCGCGTCGAGTTTTTCCACCTGTTCTTGGTGGGTTTTAATCATCTCGACAAATTTTAAAATGGCTTTCGATCGATTCCCGGCGATGGTTTTGGCTGAGGTTTCGTCGCTGATGATATCCCACAACGGCACTCCTAACTGTTGCGCCATGTTGTCGAATTTCTCCAGGGTGGTTTTCCCAATTCCCCGCTTGGGCGTGTTGATAATTCGTTTGAGACTGACGGTATCGGAAGGGTTGACAAGTAGCCTCAAATATGCTAATACATCCTTAATTTCTTTGCGATCGTAAAAGCGCAAGCCGCCGATGACTTTATAGGGAATATTCGCCCCCATCAACGCCGCTTCAAAGTTGCGAGATTGGGCGTTAGTCCGGTAGAGAATGGCAAATTTTCCCCAGTCTAATTCTGGGTTTTCTTGGTTGAGATTGCGAATTTGTCCAACTACAAAGTCAGCCTCTTCTCGGTCGTCATCAGCGCGATAAATATAAATCGGTTCCCCTTGTCCTCGTGTGGGGCGCAAAATTTTATCGATGCGTTCGGTGTTGCGTTCGATGAGGGTGTTGGCGACTTCTAAAATGGTTTCAGTCGATCGATAGTTTTCCTCGAGTTTCACCATCGTCTGGGTGCGATCGTCCGCTAAACCGTCGCCGAAATCCTCTTGGAACTCCAATAAAATGGTGAAATCCGCCATGCGGAAACTGTAAATAGACTGATCCACGTCGCCGACGACGAACACCGATCGATTCTCCCAATTCTCCAACGATCGCGGTTCTTCCCCGTTGGCCACCAACAGCCGAATCAAATCATACTGGGTGCGGTTCGTATCCTGATACTCGTCCACGAGGATATGTTGAAACTTCGAGTGCCAATATCCCAAAACCGACTCGTTTTGGCGGAACAACTCCACTGGAACGCGAATGAGATCGTCGAAATCCAGGGCGTTGTTTTCGGCGAGTTTGTCTTGATACACCCGGTAGACTTCGGCGATGGTGCGACCCCGATAGTTCGGTTCGTTGCGTTCTAAATCCGAGGGCGTCCAGCCTCGGTTTTTGGCGTTGCTAATGGCGTAGCGAACGGTTTTTGGCTTGAATTTCTTATCGTCGAGGTTCAGTTGCTTGGTGACGATTTCTTTCACCAGGGATTGTACGTCGGACTCGTCGAAAATGGAAAAGTTGCGCGTCCATTGACGGCCGTTTTCGTCTTGGTATTTGTTAATGTCGAAGCGCAGAATTTTCGCGCACAAACTGTGAAACGTGCCAATCCATAAATGTTTGATGTAGGTGCGCCAAACCTGCGATCGAATCCGGGTTTGTTCGTCCGGGGGCAAGACCTCTAAGGCTTGACCGTGCCGTTCGACGGCCATCGTCTGAGCGAAGAGGGTTTCGATCCGTTCTTTCATTTCCCGCGCCGCTTTGTTGGTAAAGGTGACGGCGAGGATGTTGTCCGGGGAGACTCGATGTTTGAGAATTAAGTTGGCAACGCGATAGGTCAACGCACGGGTTTTTCCCGAACCTGCCCCCGCGACGACGAGAAGCGGACCGCAAAAGTGTTCGACAGCAGTACGTTGAGAGGGGTTGAGTTGACGGATAAAATCGGCAGTTGCCATTCGTTTCGGACTCGGATAAAGACAATTGGCGCGATCGCCTTTTCTTCGGAATTGTATTTCCCCGTCAGGGTCGATCGCGTGCGACCTTCATATTTTAACTGCGCGGGGAGACAAGTAAATCCACTAACAACGGTAGATGGTCGGAACCGATATCGGGTCCGGTGCGCACGTCGATCGCCTGGATATCCGGCGTTAACAAACAGTGGTCGATGGGAATTGAAAGCAGTCGCGCCCCAAATAGGGGTAAGGCGTTGAAGTTGTTGCGCGTCGGCCAACTGGGTAAAATGCCGAATCCCCGACGGGCGTTTTCGAGTCCGGTACGTCGGACGAGTCGTTGGTAATAGGGCGACCACATGGTGGTATTGAGATCGCCGAGAACCAGGGTCGGTTGAGTTAAGGTTGGCACGTAATCCCCGAGATTGTCGAAGTGTTGGTTCCGCAGGCGAAACCGCCAGGATTTGACGGGGGGCATGGGATGGGTGGCGATGACGGACAGGCGTTGACCGGAGATTTCTAAATCGCTAACGATGCTGGCGGTTTCGTGGCTGTCGAACTGTTTTAACTGGGGATCGAGTAGGGGACGCTTGCTGTAGACGGCGACGCCACGCTTTTCGACGCGATCGGGACTGAATTGATAGGGCAGAATGTCGCGGAGGCGATCGAGTTGTTCGGCCCAGCGGGCGTTGACTTCGATGAAGACGGCGAAATCGGGGTTTTCTTCTCGGACCAAGGACACCACGCGATCGAATTGGGTATTTCGATCGTGGAGGTTGCTGACGAGAACTCGCAAGTTGGCTTCGGGTTGGGGCAACAGCCGCAGCGGGGGTAAATACCACGGTACGATTTGCACGGCTAACAGCGCACTGCAAAACAAGCCGATGGCGATGAAGCTGCGGCGGCGACTGAGGATTAACACCACCAGGGCGATGGCGCTAATGACGAAGTATTGCAGTTGAAAGTGGGAGAGCAGTTCTAGATAGGGCGACCAACCGTAGTGAGAGGCGACGAAGGCTAAAGCGGTGACGCCGAGGGTGGCCGAATTGGCGATCGCCAGTGCGATCGCGCGAATTCGAGAGTTTGAGGCGGTTTGAAAATCCATAAGTCACGCAGGTTTTCCTCAGAACGAGGGATAGAAATCGATCGCTGTTCTCGATGGCTCGAAACGTTCTCCGGATCGCTGGAATTTAATGAAACGAGCGGGATTTTCAGATGGAAATTGACGGGTTTTCGCCAGGAGATAGCGATCGAGCGAGCGTCTTTGAAGTCGATCTCGTGCCAACCACGAATGTGAAAATTTATGACAATTTCCGGATCGCCCCGTAAAAAAGCCCCTTGCGATCCCGAGAGATTAGTAGAAAGACCAAGGTTCCCAAAATTCTAAAAGGAGTTGTATTTCCCCATTCGAGACAGCGGTGCGAGGCTCGATCGCGGGCAACGATTTCTTGAAAACCACTGTAGACGGAAGAGGTTAAGGGCGTATGACTTACCCGTTTCAATTTATTGAAGGTTTCGCAATTGTTTCTAAACCCATCAGTCCCTCGATACCCGGTCGGGTTCACTTTAAAGGCTCCTGGTGGAAAGCCACTTGTCGAGGAGCAATGACGTTAAATCCGGGCGATCGCGTTCGCGTCATCGGCCGCGATGACATCACCCTCATCGTCGAACCCGAGACCGGATTTTCTCCCCTGGATTCGCCCACCACGACGTTTCAAGTCTCCTCAGAGCGAGTTTCGCCGGAAGACCTGCGCGAAACCTGAACCATCGCCTTGAGGGTGGCGGGAATTTCTCGCAAACTGTAGGAGACCATCGACGATCGCGTGTAAACACCCCAGTCGGGGACGCCGAACCCCACCGCATCGATTCCCAAGTGGCGGGCGATGTAAACGGCTCTGGGGAGATGATAGCGTTGCGTGACCAGAACCGCGCGATCGATCCCGAATTCCCGTTGGGCGCGAACGCAAGTGTCGTAGGTACTCAACCCCAGTCGATCGAGCCAAATATCTTCTCGCGGAACGCCCCGCGCTTCAGCGTAACGGCGCATAGCGTCCACTTCGTTATAGTCGGGCGATCGATTGTCACCGGACATCAATAGCTTTTCAACCGTTCCCCGTTGGTAAAGCGCCACCCCCGCCAACACGCGATCGGCTAACATCGGGGTCGGCGTTCCGTCGTCCCACACCCCCGCCCCAAACACAATAGCGACGGGGTGCGATTCGATATTTTCCAAATCCCCAAAGCGATAGAGACGGGTGGCCCAATTCGCATAAACAAACGACAAAACGGGGATCGCTACCAGTAACAGCAAAACGATCCCCAAAATCGAAGATATTGACAGGGCATCTAGAGTCCGTTTAAACACTGATAAAGCTTCCGCTTAACTCCGCCGCCGTCGTATTGAGCGTCACCGCCAACATTGCGCCGTTAATTTCGCGAACGAAGGTCATTTCCAGAGATCCGTTTCCGTCCGGGTCGAGATTCAAATTATCGAGAGCGGCCTGTATCTCCGGGTCGATAATCTCATCGCCAATTGCGGCCAGAGGGAAACTGAACTCCTGAAAGGCGAGGTTCGCTTCCGTCAATCCTTCCGTCAAGGCGATTTTATCAATCCCCGCCTGGAAGTCGATGATGACATCCGCTGGAACTTGTCCGTTGATGGCGGTGCGACTGGGATCGGTTCGCGCCACATCGGTACGGATGACAAATACATCGGCACCCTCGCCACCGTTTAAGCCGTTAACCCCAAAGTCGCCGATGAGAGTATCGTTTCCGACGCCCCCATCGAGGATATCTTCATCTTGACCGCCGAGGAGCAAATCGTTTCCCTCGTCTCCGAAGATGATATCGAAGCCGATATTCCCCGAGAGAACGTCATCTCCTGCACCGCCGCGAACGGTATCTTCGTCCCGTCCGGCTACGATGAGGTCGTTTCCCTCATCTCCCGAGAGCATATCCCGTCCGGCATTTCCCGCCAATACGTCGTCGGCCAGTCCGCCGTCAACGGTATCGTCACCGCCGAGGGCGATAATCGTATCGGCCAGTTCTGTACCGTCGAGGGCGTTAGCATTGGCGTCGCCCATTAAAAACTCGTCCATCCTCAAATTATCCTCTGTTTGCAACGATTCGCATCCTGCCCCTCGGGAGAGGCTCGATGGGAGGGGAGGGTGCGTGACTTGAAAACTCAGGTGTCGCAATGAAACCGAGAAATCGTCACGCACCGCCAACGTAAACCGCCAACAGACAAGGGGGCGTGACGCGGCTCCAAAATTTTGGATTTAGACCTGGCAACGGCCTTTCCGCGTCACGCACGGCTCCCATCACCTCATCATGCCATCATCTCCTCACCTCTCCTGAGAAGAGCTAGTTATCGTACACCCGAGCTTCGGGAGCATCCGGATATTCTTCGCAGTATTCCTCGAAGGCAGTTTTGGTGAGGCGTTCGGCTTTTTGGTGGGCGGCTTCGGCTTGTAGTTCTTCTACGACGTCCCAAGCGGCGGCGCATTCTTTTGATCGCGGTCCTTTGTCGGCGCAAACGGCGCGAGCTTCTTCGATGGCTTTCTGGATGCGATCTTGCAGCAAGACGCTACGAGGCGCTTCGATGAAGTTGCTTTTTTCGAGGATGTCGGAAATGGAGATGGTTCCGAGCAGTTTGTCTTTAATCACCGGGGCCAAATGGATGCCCGTGTTGGCGAACAGACGGGCGACGTACTCGACGCAGAGATCCGGGTTGACCACGATGCAGGGTTTGCTCATGATTTCGTAGACCCGCATCGACTTGGGATCTTTTCCGAAGGCGATGACTTTATAGGCTACGTCGGTTTCGGTGACGATGCCGTAGGCGTCGTCATCGCTGCGGCGTTCGACCACGAGCGCCCGCACCTGTTTGTCTTTCATCAACTGCACGGCTTCGGCGACGGTGGCAGATCCCCGCACGGTCACGATGTTGGTTTGCGCGATCTCAATAGCTTTCATAATCAAGTTTGTTCCCCTAATCAAAAGACCTCAACTAGCTTAGCCCGTTCGGGGGGGGTCGATCGAGACTTGCGGCTGATTCGATCGATCTCAGAAGAATTTCCAAGGCGCTAACGGTCTAGCCAGTCGGTTGGCACGGTCGTTTTTTAATAATTATAACAGTCGCGCCCATCAGACTATCCCGGTTTATATGGTCGCGTTATAATAATTAAAAGCACTCAAGCAAGTCTTAAAATGCGAGCGTTTTTTTGATTTTTTTGACGTTCGTTTTTGGCTGGCCACTATTTCAAGATCGAACGAATTTTTTGTTTTTTTTAGAGAGTCTTGAAATAGCTTTTTTGTATATATAAATTTTTTATAGCTATTGGCATTGAAGTCAAGGATTGAGGGGGTTAAAATGGAAAGCTGCGCGGAACTCATCAAAAGTTACGAAATCGGAAAACGTGATTTTGGCGGAGGAAATTTCATCGGTGGGAACTTTTCGAGCTGTCATCTCAAAGACATCGATTTATCCGAGTCCTATCTCAATTCAACGGATTTCAAGCGGGCGCTACTCGATCGCGCCAACCTGTACCGCGCCTATCTCTGCGGTGCCGATTTGAGTTACGCCAAACTCTACGAAGCCAATTTGTGCGAAGCCGATCTCACCAAAGCCAAACTCAGCGGCGCCTATTTGGTGGGGGCGAACCTAACGGGGGCGAAACTGAGCGGCGCTCTCCTAACGGGGGTGAACCTGCGACGGGCGAACTTGCAGAGGGTGAACCTCTGCGGGGCGAACCTAACCGAAATCAACCTGCGGGGGGCAGACTTGCGGGACGCCAACTTAAGCTGGGCGAACCTCACCGGGGCGCGGTTGAGCGGCGCGAACCTGGAGGGAGCCAGCCTCACGGGGGTGAATCTCAGCCGGACTTACCTCAACGGTGCTGACCTGCACGGGGTGGATTTAGATGGCGTCGATCTCAGCGAAGCCAAACTGAGCGGAACCAATTTCCAAGGGGCGAACTTGAGCGCAGCCAACCTCAGTCAAACTCAACTGCGGGTGGCGATGCTGCAACAGGCCAACTTGCGGGCGGCGAACTTAACGGATTCCCTGTTAGTGCGATCGAACTTGAGCGGAGCGAACCTCACCAAAGCCGACCTTCGCCACGCCGACCTCAGCGAAGCGGACCTCAGCGAAGCCAACTTAAACCTGGCGGACCTCGAAGGAGCGAACTTAACCCAAGTCCGCTTGCACAAAGCCTATTTGTGGAAAGCCAACCTCGATCGCGTCAATCTCTTTCGCGCCAACCTCCGCGAAGCCAGCCTTCGCAACGCCACCCTCAACGCCATCAACCAACTCGAAGCCATTTGGACAGACGCCACCTTACCAGACGGTCAGTTGTTCGCCTGAAAGTCCTCACTGCGAGGCCGCTTTGAGATCGATCGCCCGCCGTCCGACATAATGAGGGCAGACCTGTCGATCGATCGCCCCCAAGAAAGCCGTGTGGCTCAAACAATATTCTGAGATAGCTCGTCTGGCCAAGAATTTATTTCCCCGTCGGTTTTGGATTTCTCTACTCGACCCCCGACGGGTGGCACTCCTCGAAGCCTGTCTCATCGGATTGGTCTCCGGTCTCGCCGCCGTTCTCCTCAAACAAGGCATCGGCTTGTTGGGCGGACTGCGCGTCCAGCAAACCGAAGGATTTCCCCTATGGCTGAAACTCCCCCTGTTCGGAGCGATGGGGGGATTGCTGGCCGGAAGTCTCATCGCCGCCTTCGCCCCCCAAGCCACCGGAAGCGGCGTCTCCCACGTCAAAGCCGAACTGTCCTCGCCCCAACTCAACCATCAAGCCTTTACCCTCAACCTGCGTCTGGCCGCCGTCAAACTCCTCAGTACGATTCTCGTAGCCGGTTCCGGTCTCGCCCTGGGTCGCCAAGGCCCCACGGTTCACGTAGGCGCAGCCCTGGCCGCCGCCATGAGTCGCTGGATTCCCACCTCCCCCACCTACCGCCGTCAAACCATCGCCGCCGGTGCCGCCGCCGGACTCGCGGCCGGGTTCAACGCCCCCATCGCCGGGATGTTGTTCGTAGTCGAAGAACTCCTCCACGATGTTTCGAGTCTCACCTTGGGAACGGCAATCCTCGCCTCTTTCGTCGGGGCGGTGGTTTCCCGCATTCTCGGCGGCAGCCATTGGGATCTCAACCTGAAACCCACCTCATCCCTGGCGCAGTTTTCCACTTGGGACATTCCCTTTTTATTGCTGTTAGGCATCGTCACCGGGGTGTTAAGTGGCTGGTTCAACCGGGGGATTTTCGCCAGTTTGGAACTCCACCGCCGTTTACCCTTCCCCTTACCCTTTCGCATCGCCCTGGCCGGATTGATTTCGGGCATCGCTATCGCCAGTTTACCCGCGCCGTTTCGCGATAGTACGGGACTGCGGGAGTTTCTCAGTACCGGAGAAGCCGAAATCGAAATCGTTGCCATTGCTTTGGTGGTCAAGTTCGTTCTCACGTTGCTGGCTTACGGTTCGGGGGCATCGGGGGGACTGTTCGCCCCCACCCTGGTTTTAGGATCTGCCTTGGGGCGGTTGGTGGGACTCTGTACCGACGCCCTGTTTGGCATCGGCGACCCGACCACCTACGCTTTGGCGGGGATGGGGGCGTTTTTCGGGGCGGTGGCAAAGGTGCCGATTACGGCCATCGTCATCGTGTTCGAGATGACCACGGATTTCAATTTGGTGTTGCCGTTGATGGTGGTGTCGGTGACGGCTTACGTGGTGGCCGAACAGGTCTCGAGCGGGTCGCTGTACGATCGACTGCTGGAAATGCGCGGTTGGGAGATGCCCACCGCCAGCGTCGAAGGTCAAGTCCTCTCGGAATTGGTGGCGGCGCAGGTCATGCAGCGCAAGGTGGAAACCCTCGACAGCCATATGATGTTGAAAGATGTTTTGAACGCCTTCGCTCGATCGAACCATCGCGGCTTTCCAGTGGTGGACGGCCAGCGATTGGTGGGCATTATCACCCAAGCCGACTTGACCAATCTCTCGACGCGCCAGTTACCCGATACTACGCCCCTGGAAAAGTTGATGACGCCGAAACCGGCCGTCGTCCGTCCCGAAGATACCCTAACCCAGGTGTTGTATCTCCTCGAACGCCACAAGGTCAGTCGGCTTCCGGTGGTGGACGGACGGCGACTCGTGGGTATCATCACCCGCAGCGACATCATTCAAGCGGAATCGAAGAAACTCACGGGACAAGGGGACGAGTTTCGTAAAGTCGAACCCTCCTATCCGGTCTATCTGACGCGAGATCCCGCCGTGGGCCAGGGGCGGCTGTTGGTGCCTCTGTCCAATCCCAATACTGCCCCGTTGCTGTTGCAGTTTGCCGCTGCCATCGCCAAAGCCAACCGTTACGAACTGGAATGTTTGCAAGTGTTGGCAGTTCCCCCGCACCGTTCCCCGGCGGAAACCCCCGTCCGCACGACCTCAAGTCGTCGCCTGCTGAAAACGGCCGCCCGCATCGGCCGTCAGTGGGAGGTTCCCGTTCACACTCAAGTTCGCGTCGGCCACGATGTGGCGGCGGCGGTATTGGAGACGATTCAGGAACGTCATATCGATAAGGTGGTGATGGGGTGGAAGGGGGGAACTCACACGCCGGGACGGGTATTCGGCGACGTTTCGGATACGCTCCTCCATCAAGCCTCTTGCGAGGTGATTTTGGTGAAATGGGGTAAGTATTCCCCCCTCCTTCAAAGCCGTTCGACTCTGCCACCGCTCGATCGCTGGTTGGTTTCCGTCGGCGGTGGTGTCAACGCCTCGGCGGGGTTGGAGTTACTTCCGGCGTTGGTGTCTTTGGCAGAGCATCCGACAATCCGCTTGACTCAGGTGTTTCCGCCGAAGCCGAAAAAGCCGGATACGCGCTTTCTCGATGCGACGGCGCAACGACTCGATCGACAGTTGAAGGGTCGGGTGTTTGCTTTGCCCTCGTTTGGGCTGTCGGTGGCCGATGCGGTGGTGGAGTTGGCGCGATCGCACGAGTACGATGCAGTGTTAATCGGTGCCAGTCGCCGCAGTTTGCTGTATCGGACGTTTCAGGGCAGTATTCCTCGGGAAATCGCCCGACGCTGCGATTGTACGGTGGTGTTGGTTCGGGCAGCAGCCGACGACAAGGAGGAGGGTTGACCGGGGGAGTTCGCGGCGTTGGGTCGAAATGCGATGATGGTGAACCGAGGGCTAGGGGCGAAGGGATCTTCGCCCCGACGCACCGCTTCCGCGCACGAACACGAAACATTAAAAACCAGCTATGAAAGCATTCGTTACCGGGGCAACCGGCTTTACCGGATCGCACCTTGTCAAAGCGTTACGCGATCGCGGCCATACCGTCACCGGCTTAGCCCGTCCCACCTCACCCAATCTATCTCGTCTCGAGGATTATGAAGTCAACGTCGTTTACGGCGACGTAACGGACGAAGAGGTGTTGAAAGCAGGAATGGCCGGCGTCGATTGGGTGTTTCACACCGCCGCTTTCGTGGAATTGGGACTCGTGGACGAAGCCAAGATGGAACGGGCGAACGTCGAAGGCACCCGAGCCGTATTGAACGCTGCTAAAGCCTCGCAAGTTTCTAAGATGGTCTATTGCAGTACCATCGGCGTCTACGGCGACACTCAGGGCAACACCATCGACGAGACGTTTCAGCGGACGCAAGTGGATTTTTCCTCGGCTTACGATCGAACCAAATACGCTGCCCAACAGTTGGTCGATCGCGCCGCTGCTGACGGTTTGCCAGTCGTCAGCGTCATGCCCTCGGGGATTTTCGGCGCCGACGATCCCCATTTCGGACCGGTGATTCAAAACTTCCTCCAGGGCAAATTGGGGGTTTGGGCCGGTGGGGATCGCGTCACGGGGATCGTTCACGTGGACGATTTAGCCGAAGCGATGATTCTCGCCGCCGAAAAAAGCGATCCCGGCGAACACTACATCATCTCTGCCGGAGATCTCACCACGCGGGAAATGTTCGAGATTCTCAGTCAAGCCTCTGGCGTGCGTCCCCCTCGGGAAATTCCCCAACCACTGGTGCGGTTGGTAGGAAACCTCCTCGATCCCATCGGACGTTTGGCACAATGGAACCCGCCTCTGAGTCGAGAGCGGGTTCACTATGTTTACGATCGCTGCGTGCGAGTCGATAGCAGTAAGGCGCGACAGGTTCTCGGCTGGAAGCCTCGTTCGGTGGAACAGACCCTCCGCGAAATTGTCGAGTCCTGCCAAACGGTAGCGAATTAACGACCGTTAAAAGGATACGTTGACTTCGACGCCGCGATATTTCCCTTTGACGCAACTCGTCGGTGTCGGGATCTCAGAGATCGATCGCCCTCTGAGGGTCGCACCGCGATATTTGCCAATGGTCGGCCCTTCCTGAGTTTTTATCGGGGAAGGGCTGCTGTCGTACCAAACGCCGCGATAACAGAATTTCATGGAGTTTTTGCCCTCGAATTAACGTTTAACGGTTACGCCGCTATTGCAAAGATTCGTTCGATCGAGAGGTCTCCGACACGCCGACCTCAGCCGCCGAACGACAGAACAGCGTTTTCCGGCGATGGGTTTTCGTGTGGCGACGACGTGCCGTTAACATCCGAGCTTTTTCTTGCATATTCATCGAGCGAACCTCCAGGGGTTTACTAAGGTTTCACAAAAGTCTGTAACAAATTACACAGTTTTTTCTGTTCTATCATAACCATTTGACAAGTGCCGTAGGTTAACAGGTCGATAAGAATAGACAATTAACCATCGATCGTTGATACTTGAGAGCTAATATTCAACCCTCTCCCCCTCTCCCCTGCTAAGGATGACGACTACCATCGGGCATAATGGCACCTTTGAGGATCGCACCGTTGAGATTGGCTTGATAGAGATTTGCCCGCGACAAGTTCGCCCCCGTTAAGTTGGCATGACACAACGTCGCTTCGGTAAGGTTCGCCATGCTTAGGTTCGCCCCAGCCAGGTTCGCCCCCGTCATGTTGGTGATGCGGAGACTGGCTTCTCGTAAATCCGCCTGGGCGAGATTGGCAAATCGCATATTGGCTAAGTAGAGATTTGCCCCGATGAGGTTCGCCCCGATAAAACTGGTTTTGGTGAGGTTCGCTCCCATTAAATTGGCGACGCAGAGGTTCGCCAAACTCAGATTCGCTCGATATAGGTTGGCGTGACACAACGTCGCCCCGACGAACTTGGCGAGGGAACAGACGGCGAAACTCAGATTGGCGTCTCGTAAGTCCGCTTCTCCCAAGGCTGCCATGGTTAAATCGACTTCTCGCAAGTCGGCGCGGATTAATTCTACGTCAGATAAATCTGCTTGTCGTAACGTGGTGGTGTAGAGAACAGCGTCGGATAAGTCGGCGCGATCGAGCTTGGTTTGTTGGAGTTTCGCCAGGGAGAGATCGGCTTTGACGAGACTGGCTTCGGTGAGATCGGCTCGAGTTAAGTTGGCTTCTTTGAGGGATGCGTATCGTAAATCGGTGGTGTAGAGAACGGCGTCGGACAAGTCCGAGCGATCGAGGAGGGCGTATTCGAGGTTAGCCAAGCATAAGTCCGCTTTGGCGAGTTGGGTATCGCTTAAATTGCAATAGCTAAAGTCGATTTCGCGCAAGTGTTGCTGCGTGAGGTTTGCTCCCTGCAAGATCGGGCAACTCTTGGGTTGGTTCTCGCGCCACTGATTCCAGGCGTGGACACCGCGTTCGATCAGTTCAGTTGGCGTGAGAGGTTGAGTGGTTGCCATCGAGGGGCGTCGGATAGATGCTGCTGCCGATTATTCTACGCGCGATGACCTGTAAAATCACCGAGAGCGATCGCCAAATCCGGGTTTTCTGTCGGTTTTGACGGTTGCTTCTGCCAACTTCACCTCAAAAATCGACGAGCCGTCGCCGAGCAGACTGAGGGGTTTGTTCCTTCCCTGAAATCGCCCTATCTCGTTTCGGGCGATCGCGCGGTTTCTGCGTAATTTTACTCAACTCGGGGCGTGAAGAAATCTCAAGCCGTTCCTCGTTGGATAGAAGATTCTACGGAAGATCGATCGTCGGCGTTCGGTCAAAGATCGGGCAAACTGGGTTCAAATCTCAATATTTTCACGTAAAATTCGGAAAATTAGAGATCGATGGCTTTCGCAAAATTATGTAAATTTTTATGAGCAAAGATTACTTTATCAATATTTTTACGTAGTCAGGGGCGAACATTTAAGTAGACACCCTATTGGCGAGAACGACTCGAAATCGTCGATCGGTGCGATCGCCCGGAATCGAGTTCGCCGAAATCGAGTTCGCCGAAATCGAGTTCTCAGGACTCCGTATGAATCAATTCACTGACTTTAGCGACGGAAATCCCAACCCGTCTCGCCAATACTCAGCATCCGAGGCGGTTATCCAATATTTCCGAGACTTGTCGAACGCACAATCATCTGAAACCACCCTCGAAGCGTTTGAAACCTTGTGGTTTCCAGCGCCAAATTCGCCGGAAATCCCGGCGAACCGAATCGTTCGCGATACCCTTCGCCAACAAAACTTTGAAGCATTGCAACCGCCGTTTTGGAAATCAGTTTACATTTTGCTAGAAACTTGGACGGCTCAGCGAGATATCCAGGCGTTCCAACACTTCCAACAGCAACTCAAAGACAAACTTCAACGCTCTTCAACTGTAGATTTCCCTTCTCAGAGTTTACCTCTGTTTTCTCGTTCCCCCTGTTACCTACAAAACTGGTGCAATACGCTCTATCACACGCAAGAGTATTGGGATTTCAATCGCATTGTCGAAGCTTACGTCAGTTTTGAAACCAAAACCGAACCCCGCAATTGGAGCGATCGCTACCTCGATACCTGGTTAATATCAATTTATCTCGATTGCAACCAGCTTGTTGAAAAACGACAACTTGCGTTTGAAATTGCCAATCTCATCAAATATCAATTTAAAATTGACTTAGCCTTGTATGTCGCGCGTTCTCAAGCCTCTAGTTGTGCGTTGCCCCACAATCCAACTATCTTTGGAGAAGAGGTGTTGCGGGTATTAAAAACAATTGTCGCCAGCGCTATGAGCGTCAAACACCAACGTCAAGCGCGGGTGTTTAAGTTTTCCAGCCACAACCTCAATTACAAAGAGTATAAAAAACTGCTGAAAGCTTACGCCCTGTCTTCTAAAGGAAATAGCGATTTCGTCAGAGCTTTTAAATCCAGTTTGTCGGAAATGCTATCGCATCTCTATCCCTCACAAGACGAAAGTTTTTCCAGCGATGTTTTACGATTGACAGCTTGCGATCGCACCATCGGTTTGTTAACGACAGAAGACCGCAGGATTCCCTCACCACTTTTCGAGATGGTCGTCGAGCGCGGTAAATTTTTAACGCTGGTGGCAATTCTGATGAAACTCGTTGCCATCTCCCCAGCTTCGATCGCTCATCTCGATCGCTGTATCGCCGCCCTGATTGAATATTACGAAGAACAGCCTCCCTTGATGGTCGAGCGAGTTATTCCTCTCTTTGAAATTCTAAAAATTGCCCTAGCGGTTTGTTCCGGAGATGTAGAATACAGCCTGGTTAAAGGTCGGGAATATGTGGAAATTCACCGAACAGAAGATTTAGAGGGTTGTCAGATTTTTACTCGAATAAAAGGACAGAAAGTATAAGCTTAAAACGGATTTTTGAGAAGAAAGTGTTGAGAAACATCATGGGTCTTCTGAATTTGAGGTAATAAGCGGATTTGGTGAAGGCTTCTTGAAATCTAGCTTAACGGATTCCGTATCAGTTGGACTGGCTCAATTTTTAAAAAAATCCGCTTGTACGACTACCCAATGTTTCTGTGAGTCGAGCGCAACAATTCCTTGACGCTTGAGTTCCCCTAACATTCTCGTAACGGTGACGCGGTTGGTGCCGATCGCACTGGCGATTTCTTGGTGAGTGAGCCGCGCTCCCAACCTTACACCGTCATGGGTAGACTGTCCCATTTCAGCAATTAACAATCGAAACAAATGAGAGAGTCGATCGAGGGCCCGTCGTTGAGAAGCGATCGCGAGTAATTCCTCTAACTGACATAGCCGTCGCGCTTTTTGTTGCAACAGTTTCAACCCCAGTTCGGGAGTCTTTTCAATCTCTGGCTGAGGATACCAAATGACCATCACATCAGAAAGGGCGCGAGCTTGATGGTGAGCGCGAGTCGTCAAGCCAGAACCGAACCACATCGAAGGTCCAACCCAACCGAGAACTCGTTCTTCACCCATAGCCATCCAAGTACTCAGTTGTACCCAGCCTTGGCATACTTGCCAAACTCCCGTTCCCGAAACGGGAATTGCGCCACCCCGTTCGACGAACCGACAAGGACGGTGAAGGGCGATTGTAGATTGCATAATGATTGAAGGTGTGAGGTTCGCAAGGACGAGCCGGATGCGACGAACTCACAATACGGCTCCTCTCTCAACCGTAACGACTCAACGTTAAGTCACGGTTAGGAGGTCAGGTGACGATGGGATGGGGAGAGGATAAGATGAGGTGAAACGATCGACGCTCAACGGTCTTCACCGTTTTTCGTAATGGCGGCAACCTTGACAGGGACCTTCGGGATTGACGGCGCAACGGATGTAGGGCGATCGCGCGTTGTAGCGACAGGTGCGATCGCCGAGAAGCTCCAGGGGAATCGGTTCGACGGGAGGAACGACTCGAGACCGAGGAACGGTTTCTCGGGACGATCGCGCGCGATCGGCAAATTCCCGCTGTGCTTTGCGGGCATACCACAGGGACAACATCGGAGGGGTTAAGCCCAAACCAAGAACGACTAGGATTTCTAACCACATCGCCAAGACATACCGAACAGCTCGAATTTCAATCTAACAAGATTGGCAGAAATCGACTGTTCTCCTGCGATCGATCCCCTTCTTGGCGGCGGTTTCGTACAATTAAAGCCGGACGGTTGTTTTCCCTCTCCTGCTGCCATGAGCCTCGTAAACCAACGCTATCGCATTCTCCACTCCATCGGACGGGGCGGGTTTGGCGAAACGTTTCTCGTCGAAGATACTCAAATGCCATCGGGGCGTCGTTGCGTTCTCAAGCAACTCAAACCCACGACGACCGATCCTCAAACGACACAGTTAGTACGAGAACGGTTTGCACGGGAAGCCGCCACCTTGGAATCTCTCGGCGAAGCACACCCGCAAATTCCCACGCTGTACGCTTATTTCAACGAAGACGACCAGTTTTATTTGGTTCAGGAATGGATTGAGGGACAAACTCTCTCCGAACGGGTGCGATCGCGCGGTAAACTCCCCGATACGGAGGTGCGCCAACTTCTCCTCCACCTCTTACCCGTCCTCGAGTTCGTTCACAGTCGAGGTATCGTTCACCGGGATATCAAACCCGATAACATTATCGTTCGCGATCGCGACGGTCTCCCGGTTCCCATCGATTTCGGGGCGGTACGGGAAATCATGGGAACGGTGATGAGTTCTTCGGGACATCCTACCAGCAGCATCGTTATCGGAACGCCGGGATTTATGTCCGGGGAACAGGCGGCGGGACGGGCGACCTATTCCAGCGACCTCTACAGCTTGGGTTTGACGGCGATTTTCGCCCTGACGGGGCAATACCCGCAAGAAATCCCCACCGATCCTCGCACGGGAAAACTGCTGTGGAATCGCGACGGGACGGTGGAGGAGGGGTTGAGACGGGTTCTCGAGAAAGCCATTGAACCCCATCCGCGCGATCGATTCGCCTCCGTACCGGAGATGTTGGCGGCGTTGCGATCGCCCGAAACCCTGTTACCAACTCCTACAACGCCGACGACGGAAGCCACAGTCGCCGTGGCGCCAGGATGGGATCGATCGACCCCTCCCACTGTAGCAGCTCCTCCCCCTTCTACCGTTGCGGCGACTCCCGCCACCCCCCAACCTTCGAGGAAATCCTCAAACGCCACTCTGTTACTGGCGGGGGCGATCTTGGCGGGAATTGTAGGGGGGTCGGTGGTGGCGATATTGGCGGTGAGACAGTCTCAGCAATCGCAGGTTACGGAAGTTCCCACCCCGACGCCGACGCCCACCCCAACGCCGACGCCCACCCCCGCACCCACGGCGACGCCAACGCCAGAAGTGCGTCAATTTTATTTTCTGGCGGATTCGGCTTACGCCCAGCTAGACAACGCGGACAAGCGCCTCGCGACCTTGCGCCGTCAAGGTTACAACGACGCCGGGTCTTTTTGGGTGCCGGATTATCCCAATTTATCGAACAAACCCTACCGACAAGTCTATGTCGATCGCTTCGAGTCTCGCGACGCCTGTATCGAACAGTTGCGAGAGTATGGACTTGACACTCCCGATGCGTACTGCGCCCTCGCCAGTACTAACCCGAACGCCCCTAACGAACGCATCGCCGCCTCCGAGGTGGTGGTGGCGCAAACCCCCCAAAACCCGCCCCAAGTTCCCAGCGATCGACCCTCTCCCGTGGATGCGGCCAGGGATTATTACGCCGCGATTAACGACAACAATATCGTCCTGGCTTGGAACACTCTTTCTCGGGAGTTGCAGCAGGATGACGAGTTGCACCCCAACGGATTTCGCGACTATAAAGCTTGGTGGGATACGGTCAACGCCGTGCGGGTGGAGGATTTGCGATTGGTGGAAGCGGGAGAAGACACAGCCCGAGTGGACGTTCACTTGCAATATTTTATGAAATCCGGGGAGACGAGTACGGACGCTTTGCGAATTCGTTGGATTTGGGATCGCTATAACGATCGATGGGTTTACGACGATGCGGCGTATTTGGATCGATAGAGAATCCACCTCTCGAACAGCAGTTTTTCCACCCCCTTCGCCCCCTATCCCACCTTCGCCCCCTATCCCCCCTGTGGTGAATACTTGTAAATTTTTTTGAATACAGCTTGACAAATAAGCAAAAATATAATAAAAAACCCCATAACAACGACGCTACGGGGTTTCTTTAACCCAAACCGAGGGGCGATCGAACCGCTACATTTGCGAAGAACCAGCGGGGCAAGCCATACCAGAATCGGTGATTTCCGGTTTGTCCGGCGCAGTTTTCGACGAATCGTCCGTGCCGCACAAGACCATTTTCGTACCGCTGTCTTCAACGTACACAAACGAACCGAAACTCTTCAAATCGTCCTGTTTCGCCGTGGCAGTCATATAAGCCGTATCTCCTTCCACGGAAGAAATCTCGTATTGATAATTTTCCGTTTCCGATTGCAATCCCAGTTGCAGCTCTTCAAGGGACTCGGCAAAGCGTTCGTTTTCTAAATAATACGCCTGTTGCGCCCGGGCCAACGCTCCCACATAGGTTTGACCTTCGCTTTCTCGGGCTGCCTCCATCGACTGCGCCATCGCTTCTTCCAGCGTCACCACTTGGGCGTTTTCCGGAAGTGCCGACTCGTCGGAAACTCGAGTCAGCGGCAGTTCGAGATATTCTGGCGCGTCTGGGGCGGCTAAGGGAGAGTTAACGTAAGCTTTTCCGTCTTCCGTCAATACGATGGTCACGCTATCCTGGGTTCCAGGATCTTGAATTTCCCAGGTTCCCGCCCAGTTCGAGCCTCCTTGCGTTCCCGAACATCCTGCAGCAAGTAACAGGCTTGCCGTTGAAGCCAGCCAGAATTTCGGTTTCGCTAAGTTTGAAGCCATGATGCTGTTGCTTGAATGGAGTGAAACTCGCGATCGCCCTCGGCAATCCACGAGACGACCTCCAGTATACGCAATTTCTCTTTCGTTCGAGTTCTCTTCTGTTTCGATCGCTATGTCAACTGACAACCCTGCTTCTACTATCGCTGTCGGACTCGTCGGAACGGGTTTTGTGGCGAATTTGCGGGCGGAAACCCTCACCGACGATCGGCGATCGCAGCTTAAAGCCGTCGTCGGACATTCTCCCCAACAAACTCAGGAATTCGCCCGACGCCACGGTGCCGAACACCTCGAAACTTGGCAAGATTTAATCGATCGATCGGATATCGACGTGGTATTTCTCTGCGGAATTAACCGCGATCGCGGCCAGATCGCTGGCGCGGCGATCGATAGCGGTAAGCACGTCGTCGCTGAATACCCCCCCTGTCTCCATCCCACGGAAGCCGAAACGCTGTGGGAACGCTCCCGCCAGCGGGGAACACTGCTTCACATCGAACATATCGAACTGTTGAGCGGCTTACATCAGACGTTTTTGCAACGTCTCCCCCAACTCGAACCCGTCTCTTATGTGCGCTACGCCACGACGAACGGCAAACAGCCCGTTTCTCTCAACTGGACGTATCATCGGGAACTGTTCGGCTTCCCGCTGGTGGGGGCGCTCTCTCGCCTCAACCGCTTAATTTCAGCCTTCGGACGGGTGCGCCGCGTTAGCGGACAGGCGCGGTTTTGGGACAGCGAAGAACCGGGATATTACACCGCCTGTTTGTGTAAAGCTCAACTGGAATTTTGCAGCGGCGTTTTGGCGGATGTGGTGTACGCTAAGGGCGATCGCTTTGCCCACCAAGCCAGGGTTTTGGAAGTCTGCGGCGAAGGGGGAACGTTAATCTTGGAAAACGGCAGCGGTCAGTTGATTCGCGGCGATGAGGTAACGCCTGTTGAGGTTCCGTCGCGACGGGGCTTGTTCGCCCGAGATACGCAAATGGTACTCGATCGCCTGACGGAGAACAAACCCCTGTACGTCACGCCCGAAGACAGTATATATGCGTTAACCGTCGCCGATGCGGTGCGACGGGCGACGGAAACGGGAGAATCGATCGATTTGGTGTGAACTCAACTCGATTCGCTCGATTCAATTACACCGAAACCGCCGCCGTCATCTTTTCCAACTTCGTCGGAAGCTGACATTCCCAAGGTTCGTCGGGAGACACGGGAGAGGGTTTGTCTTGCCACACTTGACCCTGTTCGTAAGCCCGAACTAGATATTTTCGCAATTCTAGCGGCGGTTGTTGGGAAGGAATGGGATAGCGCGATCGCAGTTCGTCGGTGTAAAAGCTGCTGTCGCGGCCGATACTGGCGATAAAGTTGAAAATTTCAGGAATGCTATCGCTACCGAACTCCTCGAGAAAGGCTTTGCAAGTGTCGACAGCGGCGTTTCCGTAAGCGTGGGCGAGGGGGGCGGGGATTTTTTGGCTGCAAGTCACCAGACAGCGATCGCTGCGATAGTCCAGTTCCGGCAACTCTTCCCCCCAGATTTGCACAGCCCAGGGGAAGTCTTTCGAGATTTTACGGCGATCTGTCACCGCCATTAATACGTCGTTTACGGTGACGACGAAGCGCGGTTCGTCCGCTTCGACTAATTTCCGAACGTCGATCGCTTTACAAGTAATCACGCGGTTCTCCTCGATATCATCGCAAGGGGTCGATCGAAGGGGTCGATCGAATTGTCGTTTTTCCCTGAAAGCCCTGTCAACGGGTTTTGACAATTTCCCGTTGAGACCTCTTTGAACTCTTTCTAGAGAGCGGTTTGGGCGAAGTGTTACATTAAGTATTCTGCCGAACCCGACGGCATCCGGAACGCGCCAGGGTTCGCGCCGTTTCTGTGTAACGCCTGTGTGTGATGCGATCGCCTCTCAATTCTCAATTATGACCCTCTCCGATCTCCTTTGGAATGCCAATCGCGACCTCGCCCAAGCCTGTCTCGAACATCCCTTCGTCCAGGGGTTAGCCTCCGGAACGCTACCGCCGGAAAAGTTCGCCACCTACACCGGACAAGATACCTTTTTCCTGAAAGCCTTTGCTCGCGCCTACAGCGTCGCAGCCGCAAAATCTCCTGACTGGACGGGGTTCCAGACGTTCCACCGCCTCGCGGAAGGGGTTTTAGAGGAGATGACGCTCCATCGGAGTTATGCTGAAAAGTGGGGCGTCGATTTGGAGGCGATCGAACCGACACTGGCGACGCGCCATTATATCGATTTCCTCTCCGCCACGGCTTGGACTGCCGATGTGGGAACTACCGCAGCGGCCATGTCTCCCTGTATGCGATTGTATCTATTTTTAGGACGGGAGCTATCGAAAGACGGCATTCCCGACCATCAGTATTCGGAGTGGATTAGCACTTACGGAAGCGACGAGTTTGAACCGCTGGCGACGCGCTTGGAAGCTTTGGTCGATCGCTACGGTATCGATACCCCAGCCCTTCGCGACACCTATCGCTACGCCATGCAGTGTGAGTTAGACTTTTTTGAGTCGGCATGGCAAGCTCGGTAAAGAGGTAAGGGAGAGAGGAAGATGGGGAGAACAGAGCCAGATTTTGGAAGAAGGGACAATTAATAGGTAAATAGGTATGGGCAATTTGATTGCTTCGGCGGGAATTGTGGCGGTTCCTCTGCTGGTATTTTCAGTCTTGTCGCTGACGCTTATCGGCGAACGCTGTTATTTTTGGTTTCGCCTGTGGCGGCGACAAGATACAGTGATTCAAAAGGCGTTGCGTTTGTTGCAAACCAACGAAGATGCAGCGATGAAGCTGTTACAAAAACAGACGGATTTACCGGTTCCTCGCATTTTTTTAGAAGCCTTGGAACTCCAACAACCGACACCGGAAGAGTTTCGCCTCGCTCTCGAAAGTGCAGCCCAGGCGGAACTTCCCATGCTGCGACGCTTTTCGACAGTGCTGGATTCGATCGTCGCTGTTTCGCCGCTGTTGGGGCTGTTGGGGACGGTGTTGGGATTGATGGCGTCGTTTTCGTCCCTCACCCTCGGGGATATCGGACAAAGCGATGCAGTCGGCGTTACGGGCGGAATTAGCGAGGCGTTATCTTCGACGGTGTTGGGGTTGGTGGTGGCGATCGTCACGCTGTTGTTTTCTAATACATTTCGCAGTTTTTACCGCCGTCAATCGGCGTTAATTCGCGAGTACGGCGGACGGCTCGAGTTGATTTATCGTCGCAAACATCGCGAGTTTTATTGATTATTTGAAACTTCTGTTTTAGGTAGGTTTCTATGAATTTTCCCGACGACGATCGCGATATTCCACCTCAGATTAATATCGTTTCTGCGATTGATGTTATTTTGGCAATTTTGACCTTTTTCGTGATTTCGAGTTTGTATCTCACGAAAACAGAAGGGTTTTCGGTGAATTTACCCTCTGCTGAAACGGGAGAATCTCAGCAAGAAACTCAGTTGGTGGTGACGATTGCGGAGAATAACGAGGTGTTTTTGGGGGAGGATTCGATCGATCTCTCGCAGTTACAAGCCCAGGTTCGCCAACGGATGGAAACAGAAAACATGGCGCTCGTCGCCGTAAACGCCGATATGGCGGTGTCTCACGGGCGTTTTATCGAAGTTATCGACGAATTACGCCAAATTCAGGGGCTTCAGTTAGCCATTCTCACCGACGATCGCGAAGAACCTTAACCGACTTCCAACGGCTTAGAACCCCGGTATGGCTGAGATACTGGGGTTCTCGTTTTCGCATCTTCGCCCACACCGCAATTCTAAAAAAAATCTGTAACTTTTGTTACGGATTTGAGAAAGACTTTGTGAAGTCGCAGTACGATCGATCCCAGACGTGATAGCAAATCAGGATAATTAACTATGAACCCTCGAGAACGCGCCCGCGAACGCATGACACGCGATCGCCTCCACGAAGAACACGTAAAAAGTCCGGGAGCTTGGTAGCCCCGTCGCTTTAGCGCGGGGTGGA